>JBCCYI010000131.1:0-12823 GCA_039189975.1 Pseudomonadota bacterium | reverse complement strand
GTAACGGCGCCGTCTTGTGCGACGGACCGCCTATGGCCGGCTGGCTCTTGCGCAGCTTCGCCGGCCGGTTGCACCCTCGCTGACCCTGCGATATCCCAACGCGAAAGTTGGCTCATCGGTCACGCACAGGGGTAAGCGGAGCGGTGGCACTACCGGATTCGCAGACCCCGTCCAACAGTTCGCTGCCCGACCGACACGCATTGTGCGCCCAGCACGCATCCTGTGGGTCAGAACCGCCAAAAAGCCTTGTTTTCCTATGCCGAGCACCACTAAACGTTGTATGCAACCGCAAGATTGCGTAGAATCACAGATATAAGCCCCTAGAGGGCGATTGAGCGAGGAGGCCTCACATGGCGAACAAACCTATGACGAAGACACAGCTCGTAGCCGCTCTGGCCGAAGAGATGGAGGCCGACAAGAAAACTGCGGGTGCCGCGCTCGACGCGATTGCGGGCATCATCACCAAAGAGGTTGCCGAAGGTGGCGCCGTGACGCTGCCCGGCGTCGGAAAGATCTATTGCCGTGAGCGGCCCGAGCGCATGGTGCGCAACCCCGCAACCGGCGAGCAGATCAAGAAGGACGCCGACAAGCAGGTCAAGGTGACCATTGCAAAGGCACTCAAGGATAGCGTTAACGGCTGACTTGCGTCGCCGCGCAGATTGCGAAAGGGTCGCCTCGGGGCGGCTCTTTTCGTTTGGGGCCTGCCGGGAGGTCCAAATGGCGCAAGCGATCGGCATCGGCGGTTTCTTCTTTCGGGCACGGGACCCGGGCGCTCTGGCGACGTGGTATGCCGAGAGGCTGGGTGTTGCCGGCGACGCGAGCGGCGCTCCCTGGCAGCAAGCCGCCGGCGATACGGTGTTCGCTCCGTTCTCCGAGCACACGGACTACTTTCCCGAAGACCGTGGGTTCATGCTCAATTTCCGGGTCGACAACCTTGAAGCGCTGATCGAGGAACTACAGCGGTCCGGTGTCGAGGTGCAGCGCAATGACGAATGGGACGGTCCGCACGGCCAGTTTGCCCGGATCCACGATCCGGAGGGAAACCCCGTCGAACTGTGGCAGCCGCCGGACTGACCCGTGGATCTTCGCGCACTCCTTATGGGGCTGGCGTTTGCGGCGATGTGGTCCTCGGCGTTTACCTCGGCTCGCATCATCGTCGCCGAGGCTCCTCCGCTCGCCGCGCTGTCCCTGAGATTTGCGATTTCGGGAGCTTTGGCGATTGGGATCGCCACTGCACTGGGTCAATCATGGCGCCTCACCCGCGGTCAGGCCGGCGCGACGATCCTGTTTGGGCTTTGCCAGAATGCTCTGTACCTTGGCCTGAATTTCGTGGCCATGCAGACGATTGAGGCCTCGCTTGCCGCAATCATCGCATCGACCATGCCCCTGCTCGTTGCGCTGACGGCCTGGCTGGCCTTTGGGGAGCGCCTGCCCTTCACGGGGATCGCCGGGCTCGCCGCAGGCTTTGTCGGTGTGGCTCTGATCATGGGCAGCCGTCTGCAGGGCGGCGCCGACCCCGTGGCCGTCGGATTGTGTGTGGTCGGTGTCCTCGCACTCACCTTTGCGACCCTCGCTGTGCGCGGTGCATCGTCAGGCGGCAACCTTCTGATGATCGTTGGGCTTCAAATGCTGGTCGGCTCGGCTGCGTTGCTTGTCCCGGCTGCACTGCTTGAAACCTGGGCCTTCACGCCCTCCTGGACGCTCGGGTTGGCGTTTCTCTACACCACTTTGGTGCCTGGGCTGGCGGCAACGCTGGTGTGGTTCATGCTCGTGGGTCGGATAGGTGCGACGCGCGCCGCCACCTTTCACTTTCTGAACCCGTTCTTTGGTGTTGCCATCGCTGCAATCCTCTTGGGAGAGACCATGGGCTGGACCGACGTGGCAGGCGTGGTGATCATCACCGCGGGGATCCTCGCGGTGCAGACAGCCCGGCAACGACCACCTAACGCGGCTGTGACCGGATCGGCATCAGAGATGAAGTGACAGGTCTCGTGCGGCGCGGCATACAGCCCGCATGGAATTCGTGCTTGCCTATGGTGCAGGGCTGCTCACGCTGATCAACCCGTGCATCCTCCCCATCCTGCCGATCGTTTTAGCGTCGGCCGCCCAAGGTTCTCGCCTTGGCCCACTGGCGCTTGCGGCTGGCCTGTGCGCATCCTTCGTCGTTCTCGGCCTCGGAATAGCGACGCTGGGACGGTCCGTCGGCCTGACTGAGGATACTGTTGGCGATGTTGCGGCACTTGTCATGGTAGGCTTCGGGCTGGTCCTGATGGTCCCGCGGCTTTCCGAAGGGTTCGCGACCGCCACTTCCGGCTTTGCCACGAGCGCCGACGCACGGCTCGACGATATCGACCGTTCCGGACTGCGCGGGCAGGCCCTCGGAGGCATGTTGCTGGGGGCAGTCTGGAGCCCCTGCGTTGGCCCGACGCTCGGCGCGGCCATCTCACTGGCGAGCCAAGGGCAGTCCCTGCCGCGCGCTGGCGCGATCATGTTGTTCTTCGCTTTCGGTGTTGCAACGGTCGTGCTGTTGCTTGCCTACGGCGCACGGTCCGCGCTGATGAAACGTCGGGCTTGGATGCAGGTGGTGGCCACCCGTGGGCGGCCTCTCATGGGCGCGGTTTTCGCTGCCGTTGGCCTGGCTCTGCTCTTTGACTTTCACCATATCGTGGAATCCTGGGCGCTCGATCATATGCCCGTCTGGCTCCAGGATCTTTCCGTTTCTCTCTGAGCTAAGGAGTGCTTCATGAAACGTCGAATCTTGCTCGCAGCTGCGGCCGCTTTGTGCGTTGGACAAACCGCATGGGCGGAAATCCTCGACTACTCCGAGGGGTTGGTCCGAGACCGGCTTGACGCGGGCGAGACAGTATTTGTGGATTTTTCGGCGTCGTGGTGTGGAACTTGCCGGGCGCAGGCACGCGCAATCGACGCATTGCGCGCGGAGAATGGGCAGTATGATCAGGCAGTGACTTTCATAAAGGTCGATTGGGATACTTGGAAGTCGGGTACACTCGCGACGGATCTCGCGATCCCGAGGCGGTCTACGCTTGTCGTTCTGCAAGGCGATCGTGAACTTGGGCGCCTTGTCGCCGATACCCGCCGCGGCGCGATCAAGGACTTGTTGGATACAGCGGTGGCAGCCACCGGCGGTTAGTAAAGAACGCTAATGCGGGGGCATCACTGTGCTCGGGTCTAGCCCTGCGCGAGTCATGCTGCTTCTCGACGAAGAAGAACTCGGCCCCACACAACGTGTGTTGCGAGCCTGCTGCCTTGCGAAGGCGCAGGCTGGAGCAAAGGCAGCGCCCGTGAGCAGTGGATGATGCTCCTGAAAACACATACTCTCGCGAGACCCGCAGGACTGCGTCACGAATTTTCGTACGAAAATTCGTCGATCCGCTCAGCCGATTTCTCCCCGACGGCCAGCCGTTTGAGCCCGGTCAAGCAAGAGGTGATCTAATAAGACACATGCCATCATGGCCTCCCCTACAGGAACGGCGCGAATACCCACACAGGGATCGTGGCGGCCCTTTGTCACGATGTCTGTTTGCTTTCCGTCAAGATCAACCGTTTGACGCGGTTTTAGAATAGAAGACGTTGGTTTTACTGAAAACCGCACGATCACATCCTGCCCCGTTGAGATCCCGCCAAGGATCCCTCCTGCGTGGTTCGAGGAATACTGCAGGCGATCGGACCCCATCAGAATCTCGTCCGCGTTTGCTTCCCCGGTCAGATACGCCGCGTCCATCCCTTCGCCGATCTCGACGCCCTTCACCGCATTGATGGACATCATTGCAGCAGCCAGATCAGCATCGAGCTTTGCATAGATCGGGGCTCCCAGCCCCGGCGGGACCCCCTTGGCGACGACCTCAATAACTGCTCCAACAGAGTTTCCGGCTTTACGCAGATCATCGAGATACTTGGCCCACGCCTCTGCGCCAGAAGCATCGGGCAGGAAGAATGGGTTCTGCGCGATCTCGTCTTCGTCGAAGAGGGATCGGTCGAGCTTCATGTCACCCATCTGAACCATATAGCCCACGATCGTTAGGTCCGGGACCAAAGCCCGAAGGGCCGCCCGTGCGACCCCCGCTGCTGCCACGCGGGCAGCGGTCTCGCGCGCAGAGGAGCGCCCGCCGCCACGGTAGTCACGGATTCCGTACTTTTGCCAATACGTAACGTCCGCGTGTCCTGGACGAAACTTGGATGCGATCTCGCTGTAATCCTTGGACCTCTGATCTGTGTTGCGGATCATGAGCTGGATCGGCGTGCCTGTGGTCTTGCCTTCGAACACACCCGAGAGAATCTCAACCGCATCGGGCTCACGTCGCTGCGTCGTGTATTTGCTTTGGCCGGGCTTGCGCTGATCGAGCCAGACCTGAATCGCTTGCTCCGTAAGCGGGACATTCGGAGGGCAGCCATCAACCGTGGCGCCAAGCGCATGCCCGTGGCTCTCGCCCCAGGTGGTGACGCGAAAAACGTGGCCGAAAGTGTTGAATGACATGGCAGTTCTCCTCCCGGCCGACCTACCGCGCCCCTCCGGTCATCACAAGAGAGCACCGCACGCGACAGCAAAGGGCGCCCCATAGGGCGCCCTTTCTTCGACCTACCGGAGCATTACTCCGCCGGCGTAGTCTTTGCGCGCGCCTTGATCGGCGCCCAAAGTCGCTTGTTGGTCAGGTATAGAAGAACCGTCAAAACCGAGAGGAAGACCACAGCCACAAATCCAGTTTGCTGCCGCGCCATCATCTTGGGTTCCGCGGCCCACATCAGAAACGCAGCAACATCTTTGGCCTGCTGTTCGATTGTGGCTGGCGTCCCATCTTCGTAGAAGACGTCCTCTCCGTAGAGAGGCTGCGCCATGGCAAGATACCCGCCATAGGCGGTGTTCTCGTAGAGGATGGCACCCGCCTCTTCCTTATCCTTGCCCGTGTAGCCCGTGAGCAATGAGGCGATGTACTCCGCCCCTCCCATGCCGCGGAAGAGCTGGTTCAGACCGGTCCCGTAAGGGCCATGGAAGCCCGCGCGGGCCTTCGCCATCAGGCTCAGGTCCGGCGCGTTGGACATGCTGGACTCGGGGAAGTGGTCGACAGGTGTCGCGGGCCGGAAGTCGCCAAATCCATCGTCGAGCGTTGGGTCCCACACTTCGATGAAATCGGCATAGGCCCGGACCTGATCTTCCGGAAGTTCTGGACCCCCAGCATCGCCGAGCGTCCGGATCGATACGTACTTCAAGCCATGACATGCGGAGCAGATCTCGGTGTAGACCTGCAGACCCCGCTGAAGCTGCATCTGATCGAAGGCACCAAAGGGCCCCTCGAACGAAAACGCATAATCCTCAACATGGCCCGCACCACCCGCGGCGAGGGCGCCCCCGGCAGAAAGGCCGAGAGCGACGCATGTGGAAAGAGCGAGTTTCTTAAACATTGCTAGGATCCTTATCGCTCATTCCGCCGGAGTTGCGACCGTGTCGCCACCCGCAGATTTAGCCTTTGCGGCAAGCATCTTGGCGTTGAAGTCTTCTTCGATCGTCGACGGCTGCGGCAACGGCTTCTCGATCACACCGAGGAGCGGCAGGATCACCAGGAAGTACGCGAACCAGTAAGTCGAGCCCAGCAATGCAATGTAGGGATAGATCCCCTCCGCGGGCATCGCGCCCGCCCACATCAGGACGAAGAAGTTCACGACAAAGACGGCAAACCACCACTTGAACATCGGACGATAGCGCCCGGAACGCACCGATGATGTGTCGAGCCAAGGCGCCAGCGCCATCACCACGATCGCACCAAACATCGCGAGCACTCCGAAGAACTTCGCGTCCACGATGCCGAAGGTGATCCAGTTCACCGCGATTACGAGCCAGACTTCGCCGTCGAAGGCGCGCAGGATCGCGTAGAACGGCAAGAAATACCATTCGGGCACGATGTGTGCCGGCGTCGCCAGGGCGTTGGCCTCGATGTAGTTATCGGGGTGGCCAAGATAGTTTGGCATGAAGCCAACGATGGCAAAGAAGATCACCATGATAAGCGCCAGCGCAAAGAGATCCTTGATTACGAAGTACGGCCAGAACGGCAGCGTGTCGCGCTCAGCTTCCTCCTTTGACGTGCGGCGGACTTCAACACCGGTGGGGTTGTTGTTCCCCGTGGTGTGGAAGGCCCAAACGTGCACGATCGTCAAACCAGCGATCACGAAGGGCAGCAGATAGTGCAGCGAGAAAAAGCGCTGGAGCGTCGCGTTATCGACCGCCGGACCACCCTGCAGCCACGTCAGCAGCGCATCGCCCACGAAGGGGATGGCGCCGAAAAGGCCGGTGATCACCGTCGCACCCCAGAAGGACATCTGACCCCAGGGCAGCACGTAGCCCATGAATGCAGTCGCCATCATGGCGAGGTAGATCAGGATACCGATAATCCATGTTATCTCGCGAGGCGACTTGTAGGAGCCGTAGTAGAGCCCCCGGAAGATGTGCGCGTAGACCGCGACAAAGAACAACGATGCACCGTTCATGTGCAGGTAGCGGATCATGTGTCCGCCGTTCACGTTGCGCATGATGTGCTCGACGGAGGCAAAGGCCATGTCGGCATGCGGGGTGTAGTGCATCACCAGGACGATGCCCGTGATGATCTGCAGCACCAGACAGAAGACGAGCACGATGCCCCAGATCCACATCCAATTGAGGTTCTTGGGGGTGGGGATCATGATCGTGTCGTAGATCAGCCCGACGATGGGAAGGCGGTTGTGCAGCCACTTTTCGCCGCCGGTCGTCGGTTCATAATGGTCGTGGGGAATTCCGGACATGATGAGCGTCTCCCTCTCTTAACCGAGCACAAGGGTTGTTTCGTCGACAAACTCTGCCGGAGGTACTGGCAGGTTCTCTGGTGCCGGCCCTTTGCGGATCCGACCGGCGGTATCGTAGTGCGAGCCGTGGCAGGGGCAGAACCATCCGTTGTAATCCCCCGCCCCGTCACCGATGGGCACGCAACCGAAGTGCGTGCAGACGCCAAACTGTACGAGCCATTCGCCCGCCTCATCAAGGGTGCGGTTGGCGTCCGATGCATCCGCATCCCCGTTGAGGTTGTCATTTCGTGCGACGCGGTCCGGCAGGTCCGAGAGCGGCACTGCGCGCGCCTCCTCGATCTCCTCGGGGGTGCGCCGACGGATGAAGATCGGCTTACCGAGCCACTGAACCGTCAGCTGCTGGCCTACCTCGACGGCGCCCACATCGACGCGGATCGAGCTGAGCGCCTGTACGTCCGCCGTTGGGTTCATCTGATTGACAAGCGGCCACACGGCGGCACCTGCCGTGACAACACCTGCTCCCGCAGTCGCGTAGTACAGAAAGTCGCGGCGTGTACCGTCGTGGTCTTCAACCTGAGACACGTGGCTCTCCTTTGCTTGGCATCGCGCACCAGCGCGTCGCTGAGTTCTCGGTCTTCGTGTGTGGCGCGCACCCACGCGCCACGTCGCCGGTATGAAGCCAGCGCGTTAACAGCGAGCTACTTAGAGTTGGGACTGTACCGCGTCCAGCCACCAAAACGCCTAAGATGTGGTCGGATGTCGCAGTGTTGCTGATTTTTGCGCTAACAGGAGACATGTGCGCGGATATGCCCGCCAAAGCAATTGCCTAGCTGCGTCAACCAAATCTGACAGTACTGGTGTCACACTTTCGAAAAGGTAAGGCGATCATCTATGCGACAGGTTGTGTCGCCGCCATCGCGGGCCGATCCGCGAATCGCTTCTCCCAGGCCACCAGCGGCCCCCGCCCGCTGCGCCAGTCGCGTCCGGCGTGCCGCAGGTCCAGATAGCCAAGCGCACAACCGACAGCGATCTGCCCCATATCGACCGGGCCCGAGAGCTGGCTCATCCAACGCGCTTCCAAGGCGTCGAGCGCGCGCACGATCTTGGCCCATTGGCCCTCCAGCCAGGGCGCACTGACCTGCGCGGCCTCCCTGAAGCGCTCCTCATAGACCATGGCGACCCCGGCCTCGAGGATCCCATCCGCCAGCGCCTCAAGGGTCAGGACGTCCCAGATCCGGGCCTCGGGATAAAGGGCCGCGTGCGCGCGGGCGTTGAGAAAGCGGCAGATGACCCGGCTGTCGTGCAGGGTCGGCCCATCCGGCCGCGCGAGAGCGGGGATCTTGCCAAGCGGGTTCGGATTGCTGAGCGAGGCTGACGGGTCGACGGCATTGCCCATCATCTCGACCACCTCGACATCCTCCGCCTGACCGGTTTCCAGCAGCACCACGCGCACTTTGCGCACGAAGGGAGAAATGTTGTTGCCGTAGAGGGTTAGTCCGGTCATTGCATCAATCCCGTCACGATTAGGAGGACAACCTTAAGAGCGATCAACCACAGAAGAAGTTTCATCCGATCCGTCCCTGACTGCCCCAGATCCTGCTAGTCCCCCGCGACGGGCGAATCAAGCATCGGTCTCGATGGACCGCATCCAATGGGCCAAAGTGGCCTGCTCCTGCCCAGGCGCGGTGCCGCTGGCCACGCCGTCCGCAGCGCCGTCCCGGGCTGGCGCGGTTTTGTTCTGGGAGAGCTTCCATGTCCCGTCGATCGTCTCGATGCGGAACCGGCACGGGACAAGCGACCGCATCATCCGCTCCATGACACCTGGGCTCATCTTGCCGCTATGCCAGGGTACCTTGGGAAGCCGCGTCTCCATCGCATGGGACAATCGGTCCAGCACGCCACGCAGCTCGGTGTCGGGCCTGCGTTCGAGCGTGCCCCGCACATGCACGGCCACATAGTTCCACGTCGGAACCTGGTCTGCGACTCCGTACCAATCGGGAGAGACATAACCGTCCGGTCCCGTCATACTAAGCAACGCCGCCTGAGGTGTTGCCAGCGCGCGGGCGACGGGATTGGAGCGCATCAAGTGCATCTCTGCAAACGCGCCTTCATCGTCGAAGAGTACGGGAACATGGGCCGCCAGAGGGCCCTTCACGTCGCAGATCGTCAGCTGACCAAAGCCGCGTTCCCGTGCAAATGCGCGATGTCGGGCGTCTGCCTCTCGCCGGAAGATCGGATTGGGATGCATCGGGGCGGCCGCGCGGTGTCAGGCTGTCCGGGCCAGCAGACGCGTGCCGTCGTGCGCTTCGGCCCTGGCCTGCAACGTCCCCCCGACGGGCTGGTCCGAATCAAACGCCACCTCGGCGAATTGCTCCGTGCGGCCCATGCGCGGCGCCTCCATAAGAACGTTATGCATCCGGCCAACCTGGTCGGACAGGTGCAGACGCACCCGTTCCACCCCTAGGCGCCGCAGCCGCGCGGCTCGGGATTTGACCTCGCCACCCGCGACCTGGGGCATTCTGGCAGCGGGCGTGCCATCGCGTGGCGAAAACGGGAAGACATGCAGCCACGTCAGGGCGCACTCTTCAACCAGACGCAGCGAGTTCTGAAACATCTCGTTCGTTTCGGTCGGGAAGCCCGCGATGAGATCAGCTCCGAACGTCACATCCGGGCGCAACCGTCGAACCTCTGCGCAAAATCGGATCGCATCGCCACGCAGATGCCGGCGTTTCATCCGCTTGAGGATAAGGTCGTCCCCTGCCTGCAAACTGAGATGCAAGTGCGGCATCAGGCGCGCTTCTTCCGCGAAGGCGTCGAGCAAAGCCGGATCCGCTTCGATCGAGTCAATTGAGCTCAGGCGCAGCCGCTTGAGCTCCGGCACCAGGCGCAGGATCCGGCGCACCAGATTGCCGAGCGGCGGCGTGGCTGGCAGGTCGGCGCCCCACGAGGTCAGGTCCACCCCGGTCAGTACGATCTCTTCGTATCCGCGCTCAACCAGCCGGCGTACCTGCTCGACGACAACCCCGGCTGGCACGGAGCGCGAATTGCCCCGACCATAGGGTATAATGCAAAAGGTGCACCGGTGATCGCAGCCGTTCTGCACCTGAACGTAGGCGCGGCTGCGCGTGCCAAAGCCATCGATCAGGTGTCCCGCCGTTTCCCGGACCGACAGAATGTCGTCGACGCGCACGCGCTCCGTGGGCTCATGTGCGCCCGCCGCAAGCCCGGTCCATGTTTCGGCACGCATCTTCTCGGCATTGCCGAGCACGGTATCCACCTCGTCCATTGCGGCAAAGGTCTCAGGCTCGGTCTGTGCCGCGCAGCCCGTTACGATAAGCTTGGCCTGCGGATGGGCGCGACGCAGGCGTCGGATCTCCTGGCGCGCCTTGCGGACCGCCTCCGCCGTTACAGCGCATGTGTTCACCACAACGACATTCTCGAGCCCGGCGGACGCGCTCAGCTCCTTCATCGCCTCTGTTTCATACGCATTGAGGCGGCAGCCATGCGTCGCAAAGTGCAGGGACGGCACAGTCATCAGGCGTCCTCCAGGTCGCCGAGCGACGCGAGAAACGCGGGCGTCAGCACACCGTCAAAGACGTGGGCCGTTGGTCCCGTCATCCACACGCCGTCCTCGCGCCAGTCGATCGCAAGCGTCCCGCCGTCGACGTGCACGTCCACCTGGCGCTCCGTCAGGCCGCGTCGCGCCGCGGCAACGGCTGCCGCACAGGAGCAGGACCCGGAGGCAAGCGTTATGCCGGTGCCCCGCTCCCAGATCCGCAAGCGCAGTGCGCGCCGAGACAGGATCTGGACGACCTCCACATTCGTACGTTCCGGATAAAGTGGGTGCACTTCATGCTCCGCGCCGAGACTTGGAAGGTCGACCGCATCCGCTCTCTCGACGAAGAACGTGCAGTGCGGGTTGCCCATGCCCGTCGCCACGGGCGCGCCCTCAATCGGCAGCGCAAGCGTATCCATGGCGTGAGCCAGCGGGATCTCGTCCCACGCGAGCTGCGGAGCGCCCATGTTGACACGGGTCAGGTCGCTGCCGGCATCCTCACACGAGAGGAGCCCACGCTCCGTGCGCAACGTCACACGGCCCTCGCCGCTTTCTCGCATGAGATGCCGCGCAACACAGCGCGTCGCATTCCCGCACGCGGCAGAAAGAGAGCCATCCGCGTTGAAGAACGTCAGGCGCGCGGTTGCCTCCGTGTCTGTCTCGACAACGGCGAGTTGGTCGAACCCGACGCCGCGGTGCCGGTCTCCAAGCGCGCGTGCGAGACCAGGCGGCACGGCAACATCAGTGTTGCGTGCGTCGACAACGACAAAGTCGTTGCCCAAGCCATGCATCTTCATAAAGGGCAGGCTTGCAGAGGCGTCCAGATTTCTCATCCGGCCGCCTTATAGGCAGGCATCGGGTGCGAATCCACACGCTTTCTCGGCAGGCCGCTTAGCAGGTCGCATTGGGGAGGGGGTGGCACTCTGATTTTGAGTTTGGAGGCGGTGGGTTGCGTGGCTTTTGCGTGCGGGGGGTGGAGGGGTCTGGTGCCCCCCAGCACGTTCGGATCAGCCCATGACGCCCCGTGACCGCCCCCTGAGAACGGGACAATCCTCTGCGACAACGCGCGATTGGCATGATCGACAGACGCCGCGACCGGGCACGGCTTGCGATCCGGATCGACGGGGCGTGGGGTGCGCGGGAGGGGCACTGGTCTTCCCCTCAACGGACGGCAGGCCCGCGACGCATCCGGGCCGGGCGGTCGGGCTGATGTATCCGCAGCTCTCGTGCCGGCTGTCGGAGGATGCCGTGGTCGCCCGCTGGGTCGAGCCCCGTACCTTCAGCCCTGCACCGGGGAAACGGTCTTTCAGCATCGCGCCCCGACCCACCCGTCTGCTCTCGGCCGCGCGCGCGACAGGATCGGCGAAGACGGTGCAGACGGGGGCGCACCAGAAATGAGGCAGAAAAGGAAAGGCCGGGGGGCGTTTGCCCGACGCATAAGGCAGGTCGGGTGTTGGCGCTTTGGAGCACTATGGCTGCAAGCGTGTGGCGGTGGCCACGACAGGAATGCAAAGCGCGGGGATGGCAAAGAGCAGGGCCGGTCCCGCCGATGTCCGGCGCGACGAAAAGGCCCGGTCGGGGTGGGTCGACTTCGCGCGGGGGGGGGCCTCGGCTGCGGCAAACCCATGCGCGCATGGCACTGCGGCTGGCGGCACAGACCGGCCGATGCCCCCCGTGCACGGCCATGCGAGCGGAGGCGCAAGGCATTGAGAACACTGAAGGACGACACCGGCCGGGTCCTGCGCGACATCCCCCGGCAGGCGGACGCCTCTGCGCTGGTGCGTGTCGCGCGGGGGCTCGACACGCGGGGTCCGGTCTCTCGCCCGCCGCAGCAGACGCCAGGGCGCCGCGGCACGCTGGACGCTTTGCACGCCCCCGAGGTCGGCGGCATGTCCAAAGGGAAGGCCAGGGTCCGCCCTGTGTTCGGCACCAAAGGGAATGCCGCCGTCGCGGCAGGCTTCGTCACCGGCAGGCGCGTCAGGCCCGGCGCACCCTGCGACGGCCCCACCCCGGCCGAGGCGTTGGAACAGGCGGACCTCCTGACCGACACGCATCAGGACCTGGCCGTCGTCGGTCGCGGCGACCGCGGCCATGGAGCTGGCAAGACCCGGCTCCTGATCTCGGGCGCCTCATTTCGGGCCCTTGATCTTGGACCCTTGATCTTGGACCGGCGCCGCGGCGTGACGCCTGCATTGAGACACCGGCTGTGCCACCGCGGCACGATCGAGCCTGAACCCAGTCACACGACCTTGGACGGCCGCCTCACCCGCCGCCTGCTTACAGGCGCCGCCGATGACGCGATCCGCGCGGTGCTCTGCGGCTGCGGCCACACTATCCGCAAAACACTCGCGCGCCCCTGGGCGTTTTAGACTGCGATCCTCATCCAGCGTCTCGCACGCCCGAACCCGCCCCGCCAAATCCAGACGCGCACCCGCCCTAACCGCCTTGCCCAAACCGACCAAGCAGGAGCACGAAACG
>JBCCYI010000130.1:0-12826 GCA_039189975.1 Pseudomonadota bacterium | reverse complement strand
CTCGTTGTGAGGGCGTGCGGTCCCGCGCGGCCCGGCACGCCGGGGAGCGCCCGTGGCGGGGTGTCCGTTCCGGGCGGACCGGCCGCTGCGAAGGCCAGGCGTCGAGAGGGTGAAGCGGCGCGAGAGTGCGCGGTTGACCGACCGTGTGGTTGTGGGCGCAGCCCGCCAGGCGCGCAGCCGCGACGTTAACCAAATTGCCGGCTGCCGGGGCAGTCCTCAATCCACGGGTGGCGGCTTGACGGGCGCGGGCGAGGACAAGACGTCGTGGGTCGGCCCTGTGTTTACCCAAAATGCAGGTTCTTGCTGAACCGAGCCCAGAAATGATGTATGTCGCATATATTAACAGTTGATTAACGATCGGGGCGGCGGGACCGGGGCGCCTGCGCCGAGGAGACCATGACATGAGTTTGGTTGGGACCAGAGCGCCGTTCGGCGCCAGCGCGCTTGCAGGCATTCGCCAAGTTGCCGCTGCTATATTTACCGTTCTTCTAATGGTCCCCCTGGCCGCGCAGGCGGCGACCTATGCCTACGACTTCGAATTGACGTTGATGGCGGAAGAAGTGAGCATCCTGCCCGAGGACCAATCCTCTGCCCGCGCGATCCGAACGCTTGCCCCGTCCTTAAGCGCACCCGATTGGCGGGATCTGTCGGGCTTTTCCTCGGGCGACGTTCCCTACGGACTGGGGATCGACGTCGGTGACACCCTCGCTGGAACGCTGTTTCTGAGTGGCCAGGCGGATTTTGGTCTGACGCTGGATGGCTTCTCGCCCGACGTGGACTTTGCCTTTGTCACGTTCGAGGACCAGACGTCCGGCGATGCGGCCCTGGCCTTCAGCACGGCGTCGAAGCAGTACGACTTCGACTTTGTCGGTGGGTCTGGCACCTTGCGAACGGATGACACAGGGCGTCTCTTTGCGCCCGACGGGTCGGTCTATCTCTACGCTGGCTACACGGCGGCGTTTTCCCTGGCGTCTCTGTCCGCGGCACCCGAACGGCTCGCTACGATGCCGCTGCCCGCGGGGCCGGCCTTGTTGCTGGCGGCGTTGGGTGGGCTCGCTGTTCTGCGCGCCCGACGCCGGTCCGGCGCGGCGTAGAACGCAGGCCGCGGCCCGACAGATCGCATGGAGTGTCTCGTGGAGGCTGTTGCCGTCCGTCACGCGCCGCACGTCGTCGCTGGTGTTTGGGGGAGCGGTCGGCCAAGGTCGTGCCGGACCCGCCCGCCATCGGAGACGTGGAATGGCTTTTCTGCTGACGAACATCGAACACGGGCTGATCGGAGATGCTGGCGGCACGCGCTTTACCGGTGCGATCCGGGTGTGCGACGGCCGTATCGCCGAGATGGGAGAGCTGTCGCCAGAGCCGGGGGAGGAGATCGTCGACGCGCGCGGCGCCGTTGTTACGCCGGGATTGGTCAACACGCATCATCATCTCTTTCAATCGCTTCTCAAGGGCGTGCCTGCGGCGATCAACGAGGGCCTCGATGTCTGGCTTCAGCGCGTGCCCTACGCGTTCTGGCCCCATATCGATGCGGAGATGCTGCGCGTATCCGCGCGGGTGGGTCTGGCCGAACTCGCCCTGTCCGGGGCAACAACGGTCAGCGATCATCACTACATCAACGACGAAGACGCCGCGTTTGACCCGGCGACAGTCCTTTTTGAAGAGGCCGCGCGTTTTGGGGTGCGGTTCGTGCTCGCCCGCGGCGGTGGCACGAAAGGGCGCGATTACTTTGATGATCCGGGTATGCCGGCCCCGTTTCGCGAGCCCTTCCCGCTCTTTTTGGATCGCACGGCCGCGATCGCGGACCGCTGGCACCAGACAGGTGCGCGGCCGATGCGCCAGGTCGCCGTCGCCCCAACGACGCCGACGTTCAACGTCGAGCCCGAGCACCTCCCCGAGATTGCCAGCTTCGCGCGCGACAGAGGGCTGCGGCTGCATACGCACCTGTCCGAAAACAGAACCTACGTGGATGATACGCTGCGCAAATACGGCAAGCGTCCTGTGGCGTGGCTTGCCGACCAGGGCTGGCTTGGGCCGGATGTGTGGTTCGCGCATCTGGTGGAGGTGGACGCGGACGAGATCGCCCGACTGGCCGAAACGGGGACGGCGATGGCCCATTGCCCGCAAGCCAACGCGCGCCTCGGCTCGGGGATCGCGCCGGCGGATCGGCTCTCTGCCGCGGGCGGTGTGGTCTCGCTTGGCGTCGACGGCGCGGCGGCCAACGAAGCGGCGGACATGGGCGCTGCGCTCTACGCGGCCTTTTCGCTCCATCGGGCCACGAAGGGCGCCGCCGCGACCCGGGCCGAAACCGTGCTGCATTGGGCAACCGAAGGGGGCGCGCGGGCGCTTGGGCTGCCTTTCACCGGCCGGCTCGCACCGGGAATGGCCGCCGATATTGCCATTTTTGAGCTTTCGTCGCCGCGGTCATTCGGGTTGCAGGACCCGGCCGTGGCGCCGGTCGTGACGGGGGCTGCCCCTGTCCGGCACAGTTTCTGCGCCGGAAACCCGGTTGTGCGCAACGGACGCGTGCCCTGGCTCGATCAGGAGACCCTGCGGGATGAGGCGTGGGACGCCACCCGCAGGCTGGTGGCCACCCGCGCGGAGGCGCGCGGACGGACCTAGGGTGTCGCGCGTCTGGCACCACCGGCGCGATCTCTGTGTATGTAACGCAGTCTCAGGGCTGCGTCTGGCCTCGTGCTTTGCGGAGCGTGCGGCGCTACGTGTCGTGCGCGTGCAGGAGCTCTGACCGACCCACGGGCGCTCTACGGCTCGGTCCGACGCGGCGCCCCTAGACCGCGACGTCGAGTTGAGGCGCGGGTGCCGCTGTTGCCTGGGCGTTGGCTGGTCTGCGCAGCAGGATGATCGATGGAGCGGTCAGGCCGTTGCGGTCCACGTCCTGGCTCAGCGCGCCCAGCGTCGTGCGCAGCACCTTCTCGGCCGCGCTTGATGCGTGCGACACGATCTCGACTTCCGTGTCCGTTGGGAGGCCGCGCGCGCCCAGTTCGGACTGGATCTCACGTGCCGCGCCGAGCCCCATGTAGACGGCAAGTGTCGTCCCTGGCGTGAGGGCGTCGCAGAGCCCGTCAACGGCGGAGCCGTCTGCGGCAACTGCCGTTGCCAGAACAAGACGGCGTGTGTGGCCGCGCTCTGTCAGGGGGCGGCCGAGGCTGGCAGCGGCGGCCGACGCCGCAGTCACGCCGGGGACCAGCTCTGCCGCAACGCCGGACGCGCGCGCGGCGGTGAGTTCCTCATCGGCGCGGGCAAAGATCGAAGGGTCGCCGCCCTTGAGGCGGACAACATTGCGCCCCTTCAGCGCTTCGGCCACGATCACGCGGTCGATCCGGTCCTGCGGCCATGCGTGGGCGCCCGGGGCCTTGCCGACATAGATCCGCTCGGCGTCGCGCCGCGCAAGCTCCAGCACATCCGGGTCCACGAGCCGGTCGTAGAAGATCACATCCGCCTCTTGCAGGCGGCGCACTGCGCGGAGCGTCAGAAGGTCGGGCGCACCGGGGCCGGCGCCGACGAGCGCGATACTGCCTTTGGCCGGTGTGTCTCGATCCCCTGCGCCGGGCGCGCCGCCCGCTGCGATGGCCGCTTTGAGCAGGCGCGCGGCGTCCCGTTCGGCCCCGCCGGTGAAGCTGCGCCGCGGACCGTCGAACGCCCACCGCCAGAACGCCCGCCGACGCGCGCGAGGGACCGCGGCGGCCACGGAGGCACGCAACCGGCCGGCGAGTGCGGCAAAGCTGCCGAGGGTCGGCTCCAGCATCCCTTCGATCTGCGTCTTGATCTGACGGGCGAGTACGGGCGCCGTGCCTTCGGTGCCGATGGCGACAACCACCGGATCGCGATCGACAAGCGACGGTGTGAAAGCCTCGCAAAGGTCCGGCTGATCGACGGCGTTGACAAGAGCCCCCCCCGCGCGGGCCAAGTCGACGGTGCACGCATCAAGCCCGGGGCAACCTGAGGCGGCAAAGACCAGCGCCGCCTGCCCGAGCCGTTCCGGCGGCGCAGGGATGGTTTCGTGGCGCGCACGCCCTGTGTCCACAAGCGCTTCGAGTTCGTCGTCCAGCCTGTCGGCGACCAGCGTCAGGGTGGCGTCCGTCTTGAGGATCAGTCGGGCCTTTTGCGCGGCCTGCTCGTCGCCTCCGACGATGATGACCTCTCGATCACGCATGCGCAGGAACATCGGAAAGGTCTTCATAACGGCGTCCTTTCGGGCGTGGCTGGCGGCGGGGTGGGGGAAGGCGCAGCTGTCACCGGTGCAGGCAGGGCCTCGAACGGCGTGCTGCGCCGCGCTCGGTCGCGCCATAGGGCACGCGCCTGTTCCAGCGCATCGGTGTCCGTGGTGGCGTCGCCCAGCGCGACCAGCACCAGCGCGGTTGTTCCGGTGATGCACGCCTCTGCGAAGACGTCCGTCACCTCGCCGCGCCAAAGTGCACCGAGCGCGGCGGGATCGCGCGGCAGATCGGGGCCATCGGCCAAGCGGGTGGCGCCCGTCAGGAGCGCCGGTGCATGCGCGGTGTAGGCCGTTGCACTGCGCTGGGCCACCACCTCCACCGGTTTGCCGGGGTGGCGCTCGAATTCGCCGCCAGCGCCTTTCAGCGTCAATGTCTCGGGCTGGTCGAGACGCATGGCGGCATCCCGTTGCAGCGCGCGATAGGAGGGGTGGAACACCCCTTGAACGCAGAGCGGGGCGCGACCCGGATTGAGCATGCGCGCGACCGTGTTGAGGCAGGACCGCAGGCCAAGCGTCTCGCGCAGGCGCAGGAGGTCCAGCAAGTGGGGGCAAGCGGCTTCCACCGGAAGGTAGGCGATGCCGTCTTCGATCAGGTGCGTCTGGGCGTCAGCGAGGTTGTTTGCCTGGGCAATCCCGACATAGGGCAGAGCGCGGCGCACGTCCGCTCCCGTGCTCTGGTGCGCGTTCCAGCCGTGCAGCAGCACCGGCCGTCCGGCCTGCGCCAGAAGGCGCGCGGAGAGCAGAAAGAGCGGCAGGCCCCGTGTGCGGCCCGCGGCGTAGCTGGGCCAGTCCACTGCGGGCGTGCCGCCGAGGGCCGCAGTGGTGCGAGATGCGGGGACCGCCCCCTTGGCCGCCTGCGCGCGCACGGCCTGGGTGAAACCGGCGATCTCGTCGGCGCTCTCTCCGCGATAGCGCATCAGCATCAAAAGGGCGCCAACGGCCTCTGGCGCGGCCTCGCCCCCCAGGATCAGGCCCATCGCCTCGCGGGCCTCGTCCTGCGTCAGGCTTCGAGCCCGGCCAGGGCCGCGTCCGAGGATGCGTACAAAGGGGGCAAGCGCGGTCATTCCGCCGCGACCCGTGTCGCGTGCGCCGCGATAAGAGCGGCGAGTTCGGGCTTGCAGGAGCCGCATTCCCCTCCCGCACCCAGCGCTGCGGTGACCTCGTCGACGCTCAGGAGCCCGCCTTCGAGGATCGTGCCGACGATCGTGTTGACCCCGATGCCAAGACAGGCGCAGACCGTCGCCCCCGGATCGGGCCGATCCGCGGGCGCGCGCCCGGCCAGCACGCCGCTGTCAACCGGCATGGCCAGCGCCGCTGCGACCGCACCGCGCGCGAGCGCAACGGGTTCCGGTGCGGCAAAGAGCGCAGCAACCAACTGATCGCCGAGCGTAAAGGCGATGCGCGACGTGCCGCGGGCGGGATCCTCGAAAGACAATGCCGTGGCTGCTCTTGGCAGCCCAAAGAGCGCGCGCGCCATGGCCTCGATGTCTGGTGCTGCGACAGCAGCCATCTCGACCTGCCAGCCATCTGCGACACGGGCACGCGCCCAGTAGCCGGTCTCCGGCTGCGGTTTGCTGCGCGACACACCGTAAGCGTACCATTGCGCCGGCCAGGCCTCCGCGCGTACGACAGCGGCCTTGCTTTCCGGCTGGCCGGAGATCGGATCGGTGACCGGGGGCACGAGCGCGTCGATCCGTGCGGCAGAGGCGGTTTCGCCAGTCCAGTGCATGGGCACGAACAGTGCGCCTGGGCGCACCCTGTCCGTGATGAGTACGCGCAGACGGGCACGGCCTGTCGGCGAGGTCAGCTCTGCAATGCCGGATGCTGTGAGGCCAAGACGGGTTGCGTCCTGCGGGTGCACTTCGACAAACGGCTCGGCAATGTGCCCCATCAGGCGCGGCGAGAGTCCGGTGCGCGTCATCGTGTGCCACTGATCGCGGATCCGGCCTGTATTCAGGCGCAGCGGCCACTCTGCCGTGGGCGCAGCGGCAGGGGCGCGCGGGCTGAGCGGCAGCATCCGCCCGCGCCCCGAGGACGTGAAGAACGCACCATCGGCGAAGAAGCGCCCGCCCTGCCGGGTGTCGGTGACCGGCCAGCGCGTGGGCGACAGCGCTGCGTAACGCTCGTCCGAGAGGTCGCTCAGGCCGGATATGTCGAAGTCCTTGCCGAGCTTGCCGGCGATGCCGGAGAGCGCCGCGTGCTCGCGAAAGATCTCTGCGGGTGAGGCGTAATCGAAGGCGCGGGTCCAACCCATGCGGCGGCCCACATCGGAGATGATGTCCCAATCGTGGCGCGCTTCGCCGGACGGGGGCAGGAGCGCGCGCTGGCGGCTTATGGTGCGGTCGGAGTTCGTGACGGTTCCGTCTTTTTCGCCCCAGCCGGTGGCAGGCAGCAAAACATCGGCGAAGCGGGCGGTGTCGGTCTGAGCGGTGACGTCGGAGACGACGACGAAGTCGCATGCCTTGATTGCATCGCGTACGGCATCGGCGTCCGGCATCGACACGGCGGGGTTGGTGCACATGATCCAAAGCGCCTTGATCCGTCCCTCGGCCACGGCGTTGAACATGTCGACGGCCTTGAGGCCCGCCGCTTCCGGCATCGCGGGCGCGTCCCAGAAGCTGCGGACAGCGGTGCGGTGTTCGGCATTCTCTAGATCGAGGTGGCAGGCGAGCATGTTGGCAAGCCCGCCAACCTCGCGCCCGCCCATCGCATTGGGCTGTCCGGTGACGGAGAAGGGGCCCATGCCCGGGCGGCCGATGCGGCCGGTGGCAAGGTGGCAGTTGAGGATTGCGTTGACCTTGTCGACCCCTGAGGAAGACTGGTTCACCCCTTGCGAGAAGACGGTGACAGTCCGCTCGGTGGAAAGCCAGAGAGCGTAGAAGGCGCTGAGTTGATCGTTCGTGAGGCCAGTTTCGCTCGGATCGCTGTCTCGGGCGGCGTCGAAGGCCGCGTCGCTGTCTTCGACATGGGCGCTCAGGAAGGCGTGGTTCGCGGCGTCCTGGCGCGCAATCTCGGTCAGAAGGCCATTCCAGAGGGCGACGTCTGATCCCGGTGCGAGGGCGAGGTGCATGTCGGCCAGGTCGCACGTGGCGGTTCGGCGGGGATCTATGACTACGACGCGCATCGTTGGGCGCGCGGCCTTGGCGGCGGCAAGGCGCTGGTAGAGGACGGGGTGGCACCAGGCGAGATTGGACCCCGTAAGGATCACAAGCTCCGCCGTTTCCAGATCTTCGTAGGTGCCAGGGACAGTGTCCGTGCCGAAGGCGCGTTTGTGGCCCGCGACGGTCGAGGCCATGCAAAGGCGCGAATTTGTGTCGATGTTGGCAGTGCCGATGAAGCCTTTGATAAGCTTATTGGCGACGTAATAATCCTCGGTCAGCAATTGGCCGGACACATAGAAGGCGACGGCGTCTGGGCCGTGCTCCGCGATGGTTTGGGTGAACGTGTCGGCGACGCGAGCGAGGGCCGCGTCCCACGTGGCCGCGGCCCCGTTGACGCGGGGAGTGAGCAGACGCTCCTCGTGCCCCATGGTTTCGCCCAAGGCGGAGCCTTTCGAACAAAGGCGCCCAAAGTTTGCGGGATGCGCCGGATCGCCCGCTACCGTGACGCCGCCTCTGCCATCTGGTGTCGCACGGATGCCGCAGCCGACGCCGCAATAGGGGCAGGTCGTGCAGATGGTTTCGGACCGGAGAGGCACGCTCTGCGTCATGGATCAGGCGGCAGACGTCTGGGCGAGGGGGCCCGCCGCGCCGTGGGAGAGCCGCTCGGCATCGACGAGGATGCGGCCCGCTTCGACGCGTGCGGGGTACGTGTTGACGCGGCCCGTGTCGTTGCCCTGCACCTCACCGGTTTGCAGGCTGATGACCCAGTTGTGCAGCGGGCAGGTGACGGAGGTGCCGTGGACGATGCCCTCGGCCAGCGGGCCGTTTTTGTGCGGGCAGGCGTTGTCGAGGGCGTAGACCTCATCTGCGCCGGTGCGAAAGAGGGCGACGCAGCCGAGCGGGGTGATGAGCTTGCGGGCGCCACGCTTGGGGATTTGCGCGAGGGGGCCGATGTCGATCCAGGTGGTCATCGTTTCGTCCTTTCGGCCCGGGTGGCTGGGGCGCTGCCCCGCGCCTGCGGCGCTCCCCGGGATATTTTGGGCACAATGAAGCGGGGCGGAGCCTGCGCTATTCGGCGGCGCGGAGGGTGAGGTTGGCCACGGGTTGGTAGGTTTCGGCGCGGGTGTCGGCGTGCTCTGCCCAGGGGTCGGATTGGTAGATGCTCTGGGAGAGCTGGAAGGCGTCGATGAGGCGCTGGCGCTCGGTGAGGTCGTCGACGACGCGCGCCTTGACCCAGTCGAGCCCGACTTTGCCGATCCATTTGTAGGGGCGGTCGAGGTACTTGGCGTTCTCGCGGTAGAGCTGGATGAAGGCGATCGTGACGTCGATGGCTTCCTCTTCGGTGGGGACGTCGGCGAGGCGTTCGGTTTCCTTGACGTCCATCCCGGCGGCGCCGCCGACGCCGACCTGGTAGCCGCTGTCGACGCAGATGACGCCCACGTCCTTGCAGGTCGCTTCGGCACAGTTACGGGGGCAGCCGGAGACGGCGAGCTTGACCTTGTGGGGGGTCCAGGAGCCCCAGAGCGCTTTCTCGAGCTTGATGCCGAGGCCGGTGCTGTCTTGGGTGCCGAAGCGGCAATGGTCGGTGCCGACGCAGGTTTTGACGGTGCGCAGGCCCTTCGCGTAGGCGTGGCCGGAGACGAGGCCGGCTTTGTTGAGGTCGGCCCAGATGGCGGGGAGGTCCTCGCCCTTGACGCCGAGGAGGTCGATGCGCTGGCCGCCGGTGACTTTGACGGTGGGGACGTTGTATTTGTCCGCCGCGTCGGCGATGGCGCGCAGCTCGCCCGGGTTGGTGATGCCGCCCCACATGCGGGGGACGACGGAGAAGGTGCCGTCTTTCTGGATATTGGCGTGTTTGCGCTCGTTGATGAAACGGCTTTGGGGGTCGTCCTGGTATTCGAGCGGCCAGTCGGCCAGCAGGTAGAAGTTCAGCGCTGGGCGGCAGACGTGGCAGCCGTCGGGCGTGGTGTAGGCGGCGGCTTGCCAGACGGCGGGCATGGACGTCAGGTTTTGCGACTTGATGAGGCGGCGGACGTCTTCATGCGTCAGGTCGGTGCAGCCGCACATCGGCTGGGCTGCCGGCATGACGAAGTCGTCGCCGAGGGTGACGCTTAGGAGTTGTTCGACCAGCCCGGTGCAGGTGCCGCAGGAGGCTGAGGCCTTGGTGGTGGTGCGGACGGCGCCGAGATCCCCGGCGCCCGCTTCGATGGCGGCGACGATGTCGCCTTTGCAAACGCCGTTGCAGCCGCAGATTTCTGCATCATCCGGCAAGGCTGCAACGGCTGCCAAAGGGTCCACGGCGGACCCTCCCTGATAGGCGGGGCCGAATATGAGCGTGTCGCGCATCTCCGAGATGTCGGTGCCGTCGCGGATCATGCCGAAGAACCAGCCGCTGTCAGCGGTGTCGCCGTACATCACCGCGCCGATGATGCGATTGTCCTCGATGACGAGGCGCTTGTAGACGCCGCGGGCCGGGTCGCGGAAGACGATGTCTTCGCTGGTGTCGGTGGCCGTGAAATTGCCTGCCGAGAAGAGGTCGCAGCCCGTGACTTTGAGCTTGGTTGAAAGCTCCTTTTGCACGAAGGCTGCGTCTTCGCCGTTCAGCGTTTTGGCCGCGACTTTCGCCTGATCGTAGAGCGGGGCGACGAGGCCAAAGAGTGCGCCGTTGTGCTCCACGCATTCGCCGATCGCGAGGATGTGCTCGTCCGAAGTCAGCATCTGGTCGTCGACGTGGATGCCTTTGCCAACGGCGAGGCCTGCGTCTTTCGCCAGCGCAGTCGCGGGGCGGATGCCGACGGCCATGACGAGGAGGTCGCAGGGCAGTTCGGTGCCGTCATCGAGCAGCAGGGCTCTGACCCGCCCGTTCTCACCAAGGATCTCCTTGGAGTTCGCCGAGCAGCGGATCGTGATGCCCTTGTCCGTCAGAGACTTGCGCAGCAGGAACCCGGCCGCCTCGTCGAGCTGGCGCTCCATGAGGTGGCCCATGATGTGAACGACCGTGACGTCGACGCCGCGGGCGGCCATGCCAGCCGCGGCCTCCAGGCCGAGGAGGCCACCGCCGATGACGACAGCTTTCTGGCCGGCGCCGAGGCCCATCATGAGTTCGGTGTCTTCGAGGTCGCGGTAGGCGATCACGCCCGCCAGATCGTGGCCCGGGAGCGGGATCATGAAGGGATTGGAGCCTGTGGCGAGCACAAGCTTGTCGTAGGGCAGGGGGACGCCGTCTTCGCCCGTGACAGTCTTCGCGGCGCGGTCGATCTCGCATACGCGCTCACCGAAGCGGGTGGCTATCCCCTTTTCGGCGTACCAGGCGTCGGTGTGGGTGACGATCTCTTCGTAGGTCTTGTCACCTGCCAGGACCGGCGAGAGCATGATGCGGTCGTAAGTGCCGCGGGGCTCGGCGTTGAAGAGGGTGATATTCCAGTCGGGCGACGCGTCGGTGACGTGCTCGAGCAAGCGGCCAGCCGCCATGCCCGCGCCAATGACGATGAGGTTCTTTGTCATGCCTTTCACTCCGCCGCGATCTTGGAGGCCGCGGTTTTTGGCTTGGGCGTTGCGCCAGAGGCGCGCGAGGACGTGTTGCCGTGTTCGTATTCTTCAAGGAAATCGAGCACTTCCTGGCGGTAGGCGTAGTAATCGGGGTGCTCGAGCAGCGCCTTGCGGGAGCGTGGGCGCGGCAGCTTCACGTCGGTGATCTTGCCGATGGTGGCGCGGGGGCCGTTCGTCATCATCACCACGCGGTCGGCGAGCAGGATCGCTTCGTCGACGTCGTGTGTGACGCAGATGGCCGTCACTTTCGTGCGGGACCAGACCTCCATCAGCACCTCCTGAAGCTCCCAGCGGGTGAGGCTGTCGAGCATGCCGAAGGGTTCGTCCAGCAAGAGGAGCTTGGGCGAGAGGGCGAAGGCGCGGGCAATGCCGACGCGCTGCTTCATGCCGTTGGAGAGGTCGGCCGCTTGCTTGTCCATCGCGTCCGCGAGGCCCACGCGTTCGAGGTAGTACTCTACGACGTCCTGACGCTCGGATTGCGAGGCGGTCGGGTAGACCTTGTCGACCCCTATCGCGACGTTCTGCTTGGCGGTGAGCCAGGGGAAAAGGTTGGGCGACTGGAAGACCACGGCGCGCTCCGGGTCCGCGCCCATCACGTGGGTGCCGTCGAGCTTGATCGCGCCTTTCGAGATCTCGTTGAGGCCCGCGGCCATGGTGAGCACCGTGGACTTGCCGCAGCCCGAGTGGCCGATGAGCGAGATGAACTCGCCCTTGTCGAGCTTCAGCTCAAAGTCTTCGACGACGGTGAGCGGTCCCTTGGGCGTCGGGTAGACCTTGTGGAGCTGCGAGAACTCGAGGAAGCGGTCTTCGCGCAGGCCTTCTTGCGCTTTGGCGACGGCCGACGGAACGCCGTGGATCGGGGTGACGTCTGGCAGGATGCGCGAGCCCTCGACCTTGGCTTCGATGCCGACGTCCATCAGGTACTTGGTGACCTCGGCGCGCAGGTGCTTGAACGTCTCGTTGTGGTTCATCTCGCTGCGCTCGCGGGGGCGAGGAAGGGAGACCTTGAACTCCTGTCCCAGCGTGCCATCCGGGTTCAGCGCGATGATGCGGTCCGCCAGGATAATGGCTTCGTCGACATCGTTGGTGATCAGGACGCAGGTTTTGCGGTCCGCCTCCCAGATGTGCTCGATCTCGTCGGCGAGGTTGGCGCGGGTGAGCGCGTCGAGCGCGGAGAGCGGCTCGTCGAGGAGCAGCACCTCAGGGTTCATGGCAAGCGCGCGGGCGACGTTGACGCGCTGGCGCATGCCGCCCGAAAGCTCGGCCGGGCGGCGGGTGGTGGCGTGGCTCAGGCCCACCATCTTGACGTAGTGGGCGACCTTCTCGGCTTTCTCCTTGCGCGAGAGGCCAGGGAAGATCGTGTCGACCGCGAGGCCTACGTTGCCGTTCACTGTAAGCCAGGGCATCAGCGAGTAACTTTGGAAGATCACGCCGCGCTCGGGGCCGGGGCCGGTGATTGGCGCGCCCTTGAAGGTCACGTCGCCCTTAGTGGGCATTTCGAGGCCAGCGAGCAGGTTGATCAGTGTCGTCTTGCCGGTGCCGGAGAAGCCGAGGAGGACGAGGAACTCGCCCTCCTCCACGGTCAGATCGATGTCCTTGAGCACGTCGGTGCGGTGGGCACCCTCGCCGTAGCTCTTCGAGACGTTTTTCAGTTCGAGAACGCTCATCTGGATCACCGGTTGTTCGAGAAGGTGAACATGGACTGGATCGTGTACATCAGCCGGTCGAGCAGGAAGCCGATGATGCCGATGGTGAAGACCGCGACCATGATCTTGGCGAGGGAGGAGGAAGAGCCGTTCTGGAACTCGTCCCAGACGAACTTTCCGAGGCCCGGATTCTGGGCGAGCATCTCGGCGGCGATCAACACCATCCAGCCCACGCCGAGCGACAGTCGCATGCCGGTGAAGATGTATGGCAGCGCCGACGGCAGGATCAGTTGACG
>JBCCYI010000129.1:0-12835 GCA_039189975.1 Pseudomonadota bacterium | reverse complement strand
CTACGCCAAGTCCGCGCTCGACATCGCACTTTGGGACATCACGGGCAAAGCGGCGGGCCTGCCGCTCTACGCCTTCCTCGGGGGGCGCCAGACCGAAAGCTTGCCGCTTTACCACTCCATCACCTGCGTTGCTCCCGACGACATGGCCCGCATGGCCAAGGAGGCGCAGGCGGGCGGCATGACCCAGTTTCAGGCCAAGCTCGGCGCGACGGGCGACTGGCACACCGATGTCGAGCGCCTGATCGCCGTCCGCGAAGCCGTCGGCACGGGTCCCCTCGTCTATGGCGACTGGAACTGCGGGAACACGACGCTCGACGCCAGCCGGGTGGGCCGCGCCGTCGCGCATCTCGACATCATGCTCGAACAGCCCTGCCTGACCATCGCCGAATGCGCCCGCGTGCGCGCCGCATCAGGCCTGCCAATGAAGCTCGACGAGAATGCGCGACGGCGCGGCCCACCCGGCTGGCGTCGAGCGTTGTGTTTCCGCAGTTCCAGTCGCCATAGACGAGCGGTCCCGTGCCCACGGCTTCGCGGACGGCGATCAGACGTTCGACATCGGTGTGCCAGTCGCCCGTCGCGCCGAGCTTGGCCTGAAACTGTGTCATGCCGCCGGCCTGTGCCTCCTTGGCCATGTGGGCCATGTCTTCGGGCGCGACGCAGGTGATAGAGTGGTAAAGCGGCAAGCTCTCGGTCTGGCGCCCCCCGAGGAAGGCGTAGAGCGGCAGGCCCGCCGCTTTGCCCGTGATGTCCCAAAGTGCGATGTCGAGCGCGGACTTGGCGTAGATGTGGCCTTGCAGCCAGCGGTCGGCCTTGGCCATGAGCGCTTCGGTCCCGATCGGGTCGGCGCCGAGGAGGACATCCGCCAGTTCTGTCAGTACTGGGCCCACGCCGCGGGCGTAGGCGGGCAGGTAATGCGGGATGGGGCAAACCTCGCCCCAGCCGGTGATCCCCTCATCCGTGTCGACCGCGAGAACGGCTGTCTCGACCGTCGCGCAGGTCTTGCCAGCGGCCATGTAGTAGGTCTCGTGGCTCGTCAGCGGCACATGCCAGAGAGAGAGGCGTGTGATCTTCATCGGCCCAATCCTTTGCGGGCGTTACTCGGCGGGCTCGGCCACCTTGGCGTCGGTGCGGGGCAGGAGGCTCTCCGGGTCATAGGGCGGATCGGCGATCACCTTGGCGGCCCGCGGTGTGCCATGGATGACGACCTCAAGCGCGGTGCCCGGCGCTGCAGCCTCCGGCGCGAGGAAGGCGAACGCGAGGATCTTGCCGACACTGTGCCCGTAGGCGACGGATGCCGTGGAGCCGACGACGCGGCCACCCAGCAGCACAGCTTCCCCGCCGTGACCGTCGACCTCGCCGTCGGGCTCGACTTCCAGGAGAACGCAGAGCCAGCGCGTGTCTTCGGACAGCGTCTCATCGCGGCCAATGTAGTCTTTGTCCGCACGGGCAAAGCGCATCACGTCGGCCTCGCGCAGGGTGACTTCGTTCGTGAGTTCACCTGCACCCTTGAAGGCTTTTTCCATCCGCATCACGTTCATCGCGAAAGAGCCGTAATCAGCAATGCCGTGTGGCTGCCCGGCGGCCCAGAGTGCGTTGTACACGTCGAGGCACGCGGCGTTGGGCATGTGCAATTCCCAGCCGAGCTCGCCGGCGTAGGACATGCGCATCGCCAAGACCGGGTGTCCCGCGACCTCGATCTGCTGCGCGGTAAGCCAGCGGAAATTGGCGTTGTCGAGCTGAGCTGGCGTGGTTTGCGCCAGCACGTCGCGGGCGCGGGGGCCGTTGATCGTGAGTGCGGACCACTCCGCCGATACAGCCGTGACCGCGACGTTCGCGTCGGCCTTGTGCTTGGCGAGATGGTCGAGCAATCGCTGCTCAAAGAACGCAGCGCAGACGAGGTAGTAGCGCGCGGCACCCATCCGCAGGACGGTGGTTTCGAGCTCAATCCGACCGGCCTCGTTGAGCATGTGCGTAAGGGCGATGCCGCCTTCCTTCTTGGGCAGGCGATTTGCCGTCAGACGATCGAGCAGATCGCGCGCGTCGGGCCCTTCGACCAACACCTTGGTGAAGGCGGTGACGTCCATCACGCCCACGCGGTCGCGCACGGCGCGCACTTCGTCGCCGACAATGTCGTGCACCACGTTGCGGCGGAAGGAATAGTGATCCTCCTGCGCGACGCCGTCTTTGGCGAACCAGCGGGGCCGCTCAAAGCCGTAGTTCTCCTCAAAGACCGCGCCTTTGGACTTCAGCAGGTCGTAGATCGGCGAGGGTTTGATCGGGCGCCCGGCGAGACGGTTGAAGTGGGGGTAGGGGATCTCGTGGCGGAGGCAGTAATCCTCCTTCGCCTTGATCACCTGCCACTCCTTCGTGGCGTAGCTCCCAAACCGGCGCGGGTCGTAATCGCGCATGGAGATGTCGGCGGCGCCGTGGACCATCCAGCGCGCGAGTTCCCGCGTCAGGCCCGGGCCCCAGCCTATGCCGATCTGGGTGCCGCAGCAGCACCAGTAGTTGCGTACGCCAGGGGCGGGGCCGATCAGCGGGTTGCCATCGGGCGGGTGGCTGATGGCGCCATGGACTTCGCGGGTGATCCCAAGCTCGGCGAAGATCGGCATCCTGTTCAGGCTTTCCTCGAGCCACGGCATGATACGGTCGTAGTCGGCATCAAAGAGCTCGTTCTCCGCCTCCCAGGGGCAGTGGTCCTCCCAGACTGTGTTGGGATTGGCCTTTTCGTAGATGCCGATCAGGCCGCGCTTTTGCTCCATCCGGATGTAACCAGAGACCTTGCGATCATCGCGTATCACCGGAAGTTCGCGCTCCAGATCTCTGAATTCAGGCACATTTTCAGTGACGAAGTAGTGGTGGGTCATGGAGGTCATCGGGAGCTGCAGGCCGGACCATTCGCCCATCTGGCGCGCATAGGTGCCGCCGGCGTTCACGACGTGCTCGCAATGGATTGTGCCGCGCTCGGTCTCCACGATCCACTCGCCCGAGGGATCTTGCGTGATGTTCGTCGTCCGGCAGCGGCGGACAATGCGCACGCCTTTGGCCCTGGCACCGGCGGCCATGGACATCGTGACGTTGGTCGGGTCGACGTGGCCGTCGTCGGGCGTGTGGAGCGCACCCAGCACGCCCTCAAGGTTGTAGAACGGGTGCAGCTCGGCGACGCGCTCCGGCCCCACCAGCTCGATGTTGAACCCCAGCGAGCGGGCGACGGAGAGGGTGTGGCGCAGCCAGTCCATCTCGTCTTCGGTGTAGGCGAGGCGGAAGGAGCCGCAGCCGTGCCATGTCACAGGCTGACCCGTCTCCGCCTCTAGCGCACCCGAGTAGAGCCCGATGTTGTAGTCGACGCATTTGCCCAGCGAGAAGGACGAGGTGGAATGCGTGATCTGCCCGGCGGCGTGCCACGTCGACCCGCTCGTCAGTTCCGCCTTTTCGAGCAGGATCGTGTCCGCGCCCCAGCCCTCGTGTCCGAGGTGATACGCAAGACCGACCCCCATGATCCCGCCGCCAACGATGACGACGCGGGCGTGGCTGGGCAAAGGCTTGTCTGACATCGGACGATCCTTTCGGGAAGAGCGAGGAGGGGTGCAGGGGCGTCGGATTCTACTCGACACGGGTAGGGCACAGATGTATCACTGTCAATCATGAATGGCACAGATGTATCGCAGCGGGTCCTGGACCGCATCGGAGCCGAGTGGGAGGCCCTGACGCCGGAGGCGCAGAAGGCCGCGCGCTACGTGTTGGAAAACCCGCATGATGTCGGCGTCTCCACGGTGCGGGAGATTGCCGAAGCGGCGAACGTGAAGCCAAACACCTTCGTGCGCATGGCGCGTCAGGTCGGCTTTGAGGGATACGAGGATTTTCGCGCGCCCTTTCGTGAGGCGATCCGCCAGGGCGCGGTGAGCTTTCCCGATCGCGCGCGGTGGCTGCAGGATATCCGCAAGTCCGGCGACCTCGGCGGGCTCTATGCGGACATGGCCGGTGCCGCGATCCGCAACCTTGAAGAGACCTACGCGGGCATCAGTGCCGAGCAGCTCAAAGCGGCGGCGGAGGCGATCTGGCACTCTCGCCAGGTCTTCGTCCTTGGCGTTGGCGTTAACAGCTCCAACGCGCGCAACTTCACCTATCTCGCCTCCACCGGCATGACCGATTTCCATGCCATTCCGCGCCCGGGATCGACAGCGGTCGATGACCTTGCGTGGGCCGACAGACGCGACGTTTTGATCGCCATGACGTGTCGACCCTTCCGCTCGGAAGTGGTCGAGGGCGTGCGCATCGCGCGCGAGCAGGGGCTGCGGGTCGTTTCGATCTCAGACAGCCTGGCGAGCCCGATTGTGATCGGCGCGGAGCATGCGTTTATTGTCTCGGCAGACACGCCGCAGTTTTTCCCCTCCTCCGTCGCGATGATCGCCGTTCTGGAAACGCTGCTGAGCTTCGTGATCGCCGTGGCGGACGATGAGATCGTGACCCGCGTTGAGACGTTCCACCGTCGCAGACACCAGCTTGGCATCTACACCGAGGATCCCCAATGAACGTCGAGTTTCAGCCCGTTCGCTCGCTCGAGGCGCGCTACTACACCGACCCGGCGGTCTACGAGGCAGAGAAACAAGGTCTTCTTGCCCGCACGTGGCAGCTTGCCGGCCACGTCAGTCAGGTCGAGAACACGGGCGATTACTTCGCGTTCGAGTTGGCAGGCGAGAGCCTTTTCTGCATCAAGGGGCGAGACGATGTTGTGCGCACCTTCTACAATGTCTGTCAGCATCGCGCGCACCAGCTCGTCAGCGGCACAGGGACGACCCGCGTTGTCGTCTGCCCGTACCATGCCTGGACGTATGAGCTGACCGGCCGCTTGCGGGCCGGGCCCAACATCAATTCCGTCACCGGCTTCGACAAATCGAAGATCTGCCTGACGGAGGTCAAAACCGAACTCTTCCTCGGCTTCATCTTCGTCAATCTCGACCCCGACGCGCGCGAGATGGAGGCATGGTTCCCCAATGTCCGCGCCGAGCTCGAAAGCTTCATCCCCCATTGGGAGGAGCTGAAGCCCTTGGAGTGGGTCGAGATCCCGGAGCATTGCAACTGGAAGGTCTCGGTGGAGAACTACTCCGAGTGCTATCACTGCACGCTCAACCATCCGACCTTCGCCACAGGTGTGATCAAGCCCGAGACTTACGATATCCAGCCCCAGGGCTATTGCCTGCGCCACACGACGGAATGCTCGGATCTTGATCGGATGAGCTACGACATTGAGAGCGGCCTGCCCAACAACGACAAGTATTCGTCGTGGTTTCTGTGGCCGATGGTGTCCTTTCAGGTCTACCCGGGCAACCTGCTGAACACCTATCATTGGCGCCCGCTCGACGCCGAGCGCGTGGTCGTCTGGCGCGGCTGGTATTCTGTGGGTGGAGAGGACAACGAGACGGTGCGGCGGATGGCCGAGCAAGACCGTGCGACCACCGTTGAGGAAGACATCAGCCTCGTCGAAAGCGTACAGCGCGGGCTGAAGTCGCGCGGGTATGTGCCGGGGCCGCTGGTCGTCGATCCCGGTTGCGGCGTGAACTCCGAGCACTCTATCTTGCATCTGCAACGGTGGATGCGCGAGGGTATTGATGGCTGAGACGACGTTTCGTGGGCTTTCCGCGCTCTGTGCGGCCGTGCGCCCGCCGGGCCAGAGGGTTGCGGCGAGGCCGTCGCGGCCGACAACTCTACCGGTGTGGCGTGCCACCCGATGTCTGGCCTGACAGGGCGCTGTGCCTGCGGGGCCATCCGCTTTCGCGCAATGTCGTCTCCCTTCTGGTCTGCCCATTGCCATTGCGAGAGCTGCCGCCGTGCGACGGGCGCGCCGATGGCGAGTTTCCTGGGCTTCGCGAAAGCGAGCGTCGCGTGGGAGGGCCAGCGCACGTTTCGGGCCTCTTCCCCCGGCACGACACGCGGCTTTTGCGCGGCCTGCGGAACACCGCTCAGCTACATGTCCACGCGCTGGCCGGGCGAGATCCACCTCTACGCGGCAACGCTCGACAAGCCGGAGCTCTTCACGCCTGAGTCGCATGTGCATTGGGCCGAGCGCGTCCCATGGCTCCGGATCGACGACGATTTGCCCAAACACCCACACAGCGGCCCGTTCAGCATGCCAAGTCAAAAGGAAACCTGACCCATGAGCACTTTCGACGAAGACCTTTTTCTAAAAGGGCTCGCGCAGCGCAAGGCGACCTTGGGCGATGCCTATGTGCAAAAGAGCCTGGATGCGGCGGATGAGTTCACTCGGCCGTTTCAGGAGGCCATGACCGCATGGTGTTGGGGTTTTGGCTGGGGCGACGACGTGATCGACGCCAAGACCCGCAGCATGATGAACCTCTCCATGATCGGCGCGCTCGGCAAGATGCACGAGTGGGAACTGCACTGCCGCGGTGCCCGCAACAATGGTGTGAGTTGGGACGAGATCCGCGCTATCATCCACGTGATCGGGATTTATTGCGGTGTGCCGCAAGCTCTGGAGTGCTTTCGCGCTGCCCGAAAGGTGCAGGAGGGCGAGGCGGACGCTGGCTGATCTTGCGGAGCAAGGGTGCGGGCTTCGCTGCCGGTCAGGCCGCGCGCAACAAGACACGCCAACGATGCGCATGTGGCTCTTGCGGCGCACGAAATGGGCTCTGGACAGAGCGCTAGGCGCCTGACATTGCGCTGATTTCCTCCGCGATCAGCCCGACGCCGCTTCGAATGCGGGCTTCCGGTATGGATGAGATGGCGAGGCGGTAGTGTGCTGTGTCTGGCGTGTCGGGGCTGAAGAAAGGAGCGCCCGCCTCGATGACGACGCCTTGCGCGCGCAACGCATTTGCAAGCGTGCCGGTGTCCACACCGGGAGGAGCGCGCATCCAGACAGATGTACCCGCCGTTGGTGTCGCCGAGGCGGGTGCGAGACCGTACGAAGACAGGGCTTCGTGGAGCTCTGCCTTGCGCGCCTGGTAGGCGGCGCGCATCCGTTTGATCTGTGTGTCGTAATGCCCAAGGGCCAGAAAGCGCGCAACGGTGCGCTGCACGACGCCGGGCGGATGCCGCAGCACTGTGCCGCGCAACGCCCGCGCATGGCGGACAAAGGGCTCTGGCGCGACGAGATATCCCAGGCGAAGCCCGGGAAAGAGCGTCTTGGAGAACGACCCGGCATAGACAACGCACCCGCTGCGATCCATGGCCTTGAGCGCGGGCGCCGCGGCCCCTGGCATGGCCAGTTCGAACTCGTAGTCGTCCTCCACAAGGACGCATCCCAACTCGGTGGCGCGATCCAGAAGCGCTTTGCGCCGCGCCATCGGCATGGCGACACCCGTCGGGCAGTGGTGGCTCGCCGTCACGAAGACGACATGCGCCTCCTCCGGGATGGCGATGGGGGCCAGCCCTTCGGCATCCACGTCGACCGTCGCCACTCGGCACCCCGTGTGCTCCAGGATGTCGCGTAGGCCCGTATAGCCCGGGTTCTCAAGGACCGCTGTGCGGCGTGGGCTTAGCAGAAGCTGCGCCGTGAGCCACAGGGCGTTTTGGGACCCAAGGGTCAGCAGCACGTTCTCTGGCCCGGCGGCGATCCCACGGCGGGGCAGGATGTGGCGCAGAAGGTAATCGACGAGTTCGGGGTCGTCGCGTTCATAGTGATCCGCAGTCAGTGCGTCGAACTCTCTCTGGCCCAGGGCCTGTAACGCGCATTGCCGCCAGTTCGCATGTTCGAAGAGCGCAGGATCGGGCTGGCCGTATAAAAACGGGTAGGGGTAGCGCTGCCAGTCCGTCGGGCGGTCGATGCGTGTGGGGTGCGGGGGCGAGCGGCGGATCAAGCGAGACCAGTCGAGGTCTCCCTCATGGTGCGGCTGTGTCTGTGGTGCGGACGTCTGAGGGGCGGCAGACGACACATAATAGCCTGAGCGCCCGCGCGACACGAGATAGTCGTCGGCCACAAGGTCTGTGTAGGCAAAGGCGATCGTGATGCGGCTGACACCGAGGTGCCGAGCCAGCGCACGCGTGGAGGGCAGCCGCGCCCCATGCGCAAAGCGACCCGAGAGGATCCCCTCGACGACTTGGCGCTTGACGCGCTGCTGCAGTGTGCCCTCGCGCTCAAGGGGCAGAAAGAAGCTCTCGATTGGGACGGACATCTGGCGGCCTCGGGCGTTCTCGCCCGCAGATCGCTTTGCCGGCCACTTCGGATCTTAGGCCCGATCTGGACTTATGCAATGCTCCGAATTGGCCCTATCGCACGTCGGGATCTTTGCCCAGTTTGCATTAACCTTCGGCCCACCTCTCGTAGCATGGAGCGCGCGATGAACATCTCCTACAGCCCGAACGACCTCACCCACGTCATCGAAGCCGACCGCGCGCATCTGTGGCACCACCTGATTCAGCACAAGCCGTTCGAAACGAAGGACCCAAAGATCATCGTCGAAGGCAAAGGCATCCGTGTCTGGGATCAGGACGGCAAGGAGCATCTGGACGGCGTGTCGGGTGGCGTCTGGACTGTCAATGTCGGCTATGGGCGCGAGCGGATCGCGAATGCGGTACGGGACCAGCTCTTGAAGCTGAACTACTTTGCCAACTCCGCGGGCTCGGTGCCTGGGGCGCGCTTTGCAGAAATGCTGATCAACAAGATGCCTGGCATGTCGCGCGTCTACTTCGTGAACTCGGGCTCGGAGGCCAATGAAAAGGTCTTCAAGATGGTCCGTCAGATCGCGCACAAGCGCTATGGCGGCAAGAAGCACAAGATCCTCTACCGCGAGCGGGATTACCACGGCTCGACGCTTGCCACGATGTCCGCAGGCGGCCAGCATGAGCGCAACGCGCAATATGGCCCTTTCGCGCCAGGCTTCGTACCCGTGCCGCATTGCCTGGAGTATCGCGCCCAGGTTGAGACGGAGGATTACGGCGCGTGGGCCGCCGACCAGATCGAAGAGGTGATCCTGCGCGAGGGGCCGGACACGGTCGGCGCGCTCTGCCTTGAGCCCGTGACGGCCGGTGGTGGCGTGATTGTCCCACCCGAGGGGTATTGGCCGCGCGTGCAGGAGATCTGCAAGAAGTACGACATCCTGCTGCATATCGACGAGGTCGTGTGCGGCGTCGGCCGCACCGGTTCGTGGTTCGGCTACCAGCATTACGGCGTGAAGCCCGATTTCGTCACAATGGCCAAGGGCGTGGCCTCCGGCTACGCCGCGATTGCCTGCATGGTCACGACCGAAGAGGTCTTCGAGATGTTCAAGGAGGCGCCGGACGATCCGCTCGACTATTTCCGCGACATCTCCACCTTTGGCGGCTGCACGGCCGGGCCGGCCGCGGCGATCGAGAACATGGCGATCATCGAGGAGGAAGGGCTGCTGGAGAACACCAGTGCGATGGGCGCGCGTCTCATCGGCAACCTCGAAGCACTCTCCGAGAAGCACGCCGTGATCGGCGAGGTGCGCGGCAAGGGCCTTTTTTGCGGTGCGGAGCTGGTGGCCGATCGGGCAACGAAGGAGCCCGCGCATGAAAAGAAGGTGCAGGCGGTCGTGGCCGATTGCATGGCGCAGGGCATCATCATCGGGGCGACGAACCGCTCTCTGCCGGGCTTCAACAATACGCTCTGCTTCAGCCCCGCGCTGATTGCGACGCCTGACGACATCGACCAGCTGACCGACGCCGTAGACGGCGCGCTCACCCGCGTCTTCGGCGGCTGAGCGGATGGCGGACCTCCCCTCCACCGCCCGCGTCGTCATCATCGGCGGCGGCGCCGTTGGCGCTTCCGCGCTGTATCATCTCGCGAAGGCGGGGTGGACCGACTGTGTGTTGCTCGAAAAGAACGAGTTGACCGCCGGTTCGACCTGGCACGCCGCGGGCAACATCCCGACCTTCTCGGCCTCGTGGTCGATGATGAACCTTCAGCGCTATTCGACCGAGCTCTACCGTGGACTCGCCGAAGCGGTCGACTACCCGATGAACTACCACGTCACGGGCTCGATCCGCCTGGCCCACTCCCGCGAGCGGGTGCAGGAGTTCGCGCATGTCTGTGCCATGGGCAACGCGATGGGCACGGCGATGGAGATGCTGAGCCCCTCGGATCTGCCCGAGCTTTACCCTTTCATCGAAACCCATGACCTCGAGGGTGCCTTGTGGGACCCGGTCGATGGTGACATCGACCCCGCACAGCTGACCCAGGCGCTCGCGAAGGGCGCGCGGGATCTTGGCGCGACGATCGTGCGCTTTTGCCCCGCCACCGGCGTGCGGCGCGAGAACGGCGAGTGGGTGATCGAGACACCCAAGGGCGAGGTGCGCGCGGAGTTCGTCGTGAACGCAGCGGGCTACTACGCGCAAAAGGTGGGCGAGTGGTTTTACCCTTATGGCGGGCGCCAGGTGCCCATGGCCGTGATGAGTCACCAGTACCTGCTCTTCGAGAATGTCGACGAGGTCGAAACCTGGTCGAAGGGAAAGGGCCATAAGCTCCCGCTCCTGCGCGACCCGGACACGTCCTACTACCTGCGCCAAGAGAAGTACGGCTTCAACCTTGGCCCCTACGAGCGGAACTGCCGCGCGCATTGGACGGACAAAGCCGACCCGATGCCGGACGATTTTAGCTTCCAGCTCTATCAGGACGATATCGACCGGATCGAGTGGTACATCGAAGACGCCATGGGCCGCGTTCCGTTGCTCGCCGAGGCGGGCCTTTCGAAGGTTATCAACGGTCCGATCCCCTACGCGCCGGACGGCTTCCCCTTGGTCGGCCCGATGCCCGGCGTGCCGAACGCGTTCGAGGCCTGCGTCTTTACCTTCGGTATCGCCCAGGCGGGCGGCGCCGGGAAAATCCTTGCCGAGTGGATCACCGAGGGCGAAACCGAGTGGGACATGTGGTCCATCGATCCGCGCCGGTTCACCGCGCACGCCGACGATGCCTATTGCCTGGCCAAGGCCAAGGAAGTCTACGGCCACGAATATGCGATGCATTTCCCGCATCACGAATGGCCCGAAGGGCGCGGCAAGAAGCTCTCGCCGTTGCACTCCCGTCTTGCGGATGCGGGGGCCGTCTTTGGCGCCTACAACGGCTGGGAGCGGGCCAACTGGTTCGCCGCCCCGGGCGACGATACGTCCGAGGCGGCGACACAGAGCTGGGAGCGTCTCGGGCCCTGGCATGCCCGTGTGCGTGAAGAAGCCGAAGCGGTGCGTGACACTTGTGGCATTGTCGCGATCTCCGGTTTCACCCGGCTTAAGGTGGAGGGGCCCGGCGCGCGGGCCCATGTCGACAGCCTCACGGCCTCTCGTCTGCCCAAGCCGGGCCGCGTCGGCTTGGCCTACTTCGCCGACAGTCGGGGCCGGATCGTCACTGAGACGTCCGTCACCGTGCAGTCCGATGAAGCGGTCACACTGATCACCGCAGCGCTGGCCCAGTGGCACGACCACGAATTCCTTGCTCGGGACCTGCCTGACGGCGTCACAATGACGGACGTCAGCGAAGCCCAGGAGTGCCTGCTCGTGACGGGCCCGGGATCGCGTGAGGTCCTTTCCGGGCTCGTTGAGGGGCATGACCTGAACCGTGGTTGGTTGACCGTTTCCGCGGAGGGCACGGTGGCCGGACACCCCTGCACCCTCGCACGCGTCTCATTTGCGGGAGAGCTCGGCTGGGAGATCCATTGCGCTCCCGACGTCGCCCCTGCGATCTGGGATGCCGTTACTTCGGCCGGTGCCAAACCCATCGGGATGTATGCGCTGAACTCGCTGCGCGTCGAGAAGGGGTATCGCGCGTGGAAAGGAGACCTTTCGACCGACTACACTCTGATCGAGGCCGGTCTTGAGCGCTTCATCGATTTCAAGAAGAATGCGTTTCCCGGTCGCGCGGCTCTGCTGGCCCAGCACGAGGCAGGGCCAGACCGCCGCGCCGTTGGGCTTGTCATCGACGCGGGGGCCGCGGACGCCCCCTACATGGCGCTTCTGCGAAAGGACGGGGAAATCGTCGGGGAGGTCACAAGCGGGGCCTGGGGGTTTCGCGTCGGGGCTTCCCTAGGCATCGGCATGTTACGTGCGGATCTCGCCGCACCTGGAACGGAGCTCACCGTCGACATCTATGGCGAAGAGCGCCCGGTCAAAACGCACCCGCTGCCGTTTTGGGATCCCGACAATGCGCGCCTGCGGGCCTGATGGACGCAGCGCGATGTCGCGACGACCTGACCCTACGTGAAGCAAGGCGATTCCCTTGGGGGCGCGGCGCCAGCTCGAATGAGGGCACCGCTGGGGCCATTGAGATCGAACGCGTCGCCCAACCTTCGAAGCCGCCGCTCCCACCGTTCCTGAGGCGCAGGTCTTGTGCGCTCAAGGGCTGAGGTTCTTCCGAGCGAGGGCGTCTGTCTCGATCGACCCAAGATCGCAGGCCCCGACAGTCTCGCATTAAGCCGGGGTCTAGCGTTTCCCAATCGCACGACCTTCCTGGCTAGATCGGCAGGATCTCCTCGTGCTGCAAATGCCTCCGGCGTGCGGCGAAGACCGTCCGAAACGGTCACGCGCACAGTCCGGGCTGCAGGGAGCAGATCCCGGTGCAACCGCACGCGCCGGGCCGTCGCCGCGCGCTGGTCTCCGGCGCGCTAGGGCAACGGGTGGGGAAGGGGAGCGCTCCCGAAAGGTGATCGCGTCTGTTCCGTCATCGCCAGAGCCTAACGTTCGGTGCAGGATCGCCCCCCAAAGACAGAGCCCCTGCCAATGCCACCTGCGTGGCTTAGAGCTCCGTTCCCCTGCTTCGGCGGACCGCAGCTTTCGACAGGGAGCATAGCCGCAGCCAGCTCAGCAATCCCACCCCGTTCCCCTTGCGTATACTTCCATCACATGAAATACTTCGGAGATGTTTGACGAAATT
>JBCCYI010000128.1:0-13033 GCA_039189975.1 Pseudomonadota bacterium | reverse complement strand
CGCCAATGGGCCAACTTCGTCTACACCGCCGAAGGGTCTCCAGCCCGGATCACCGTCCCCGCCGTCGCGGGCGAGTACGTCGTGAAGTACTTCGCGCGGGAAGGCCGCGTGCCGCTCGCGGAGGCGCCCGTGAGCGTCTCGCTTCCGGAGGTGTCGGTCACCGCGCCGGCCGAGGCGGTCGCGGGGGCTGTCATCGAGGTCGAGTGGACCGGGCCGGATTACAAGGACGATTACATCGGGATTGGACCTGTCGACGCGGGCGGGGCCCGCCAGTGGGCCAACTTCGTCTACACCGCCGAAGGGTCTCCAGCCCGGATCACCGTCCCCGCCGTCGCGGGCGAGTACGTCGTGAAGTACTTCGCGCGGGAAGGCCGCGTGCCGCTCGCAGAGGCGCCGGTGAGCGTCTCGCTCCCGGAGGTGTCCGTCACCGCACCGGCCGAGGCGGTCGCGGGCACCACGGTCGAGGTCGTCTGGACCGGGCCGAACTACAAGGACGACTACATCGGGATTGGCCTCGCCGATGCGGGCGGGGCGCGGCAATGGGTCAACTGGGTTGCGACCTCGGCCGGGTCTCCGGCTGAACTTGTCATTCCGGCTGTGGCCGGGGACTACGTGATCAAGTACTTCGCGCGCCAAGGACGTGTCCCCCTGGCGGAGACGCCGATCGCGGTCACCCCTCCCGAAGCCTCGGTCAGCGCGCCGTCGATCGCCGTGGCAGGAACGACGATTGAGGTCGATTGGATCGGTCCGAACTACAAAGACGACTACCTTGGGATCGGCCTTGTGGATGCTGGGGGCGCGCGCCAATGGGTCAACTGGACCAGAGCGTCGGACGGCACACCGGCCAAGCTCCTGACGCCTCCGATGCCAGGCGATTACGTGATCAAGTACTTCGCCCGGCAGGGACGCATCCCGCTTGCCGAAGCGGCGATCTCCCTCACCCCGATCGAGGCGGAGATCATCGCCCCGGCAACCGCGGAGGCCGGAAGCACGATCGAGGTTGGCTGGTCCGGGCCGAACTACAAGGACGACTACATCGGCATCGGCCTTCTCGACGCGAAGGGCGCGCGGCAATGGCAGTCGTACAGCCGGACATCGAGCGGCAACCCGGTCACGCTGAAGCTGCCGGAGGACCCGGGCGACTATGTTCTCCAGTACTTTGTCGCGCAGGGCCGGACCCCTGTGGCACAGGTCCCGCTGACACTCGAATAGGCGGCCGGCCGCCCAGCGCATGCGCCGCACCGCATCACGGGCCAAGGGTCTTGCCTGGGCGCGGCGATCCCTTAGGCTGTCGGTGTAGAGTTCCTGACGCTTGGTGCTGCCATGCCTGCCAAGACAGCCGATGTGGACCCCGCGACCCTGAAGGGTTGGATTGCCGATGCGCGCAAGAAGCCCCTGAGCTTTGCAATTCTGCTGAGCCCGGGCGGGATCGTAATGCAGGCCGACAAGGTCAAATCCCCCGATCAGATGCGCAAAGCCGCCAAGGCCGCTGGAGGAGGCGGCAAGGGGTGCTGGGGTAAAATGGAGGTGCAGCAGAAGACCCTTATGCTGACGTGTGAGGGCAAACCGCCCGGCGGGATCGAAAAACAGATCCGGCGGTTTCTCTCCGAGGCCGGTTTCCCGATGCAGATCGAGCTGCAGAGTGCCGATGCGCTTGCAGCCGCCGCTGCCGAGGAGGCCGAAGCTCAAGCCGCGCAAGAGGAAGAGGCCCGCGCCGCGCGCCCCAAGCGCCGCGCAGCAGAAGAGCCGGATGGCGACAGCGACCCCGCCGGGGCCCCATCCCGTGCCCGCGCCGATGGCGCATCGCCCGAGCCGGAGCGGGGGACCGACGCGCAATCGGGCGACGAGACCACGGGAGACACGCGCGGTGTGGAAGATGCGCGTTCCGCGTCTGCGCCACGTACCGACGCTGATGAGAGCGACGAGGAAGGCGTCGTTGAAGGCGATGTGGAGGACAATGACGACGACAACGACGGCGCAGATCTCGCCTCCGCCATCAAGCTCGCGCGCAAGAAGCCCTTGAACTTCGCTTGCATGCTCTCGGACGGTGGCGTCGTGCTGGTCACGCACCGCCGCAAGCAGCACGGCATCTTGATCAAACAGGCCAAGAGTGATGGCGGCGGGCCGAAGGGCGGTTGGGGCCAGCTGAGCGTCGAGGGCAAAACGCTTGTCCTCACATGTGAGGAGGAACCGCCCGGCGCTCTGGCCCGGCGCCTCAAGCTGCATCTGCGCGCCAACGGCCAAAAGTTCGCCGTGGCTATTCGCAGCCCGGCCGGCGAGATGCTCGAACCGGACGAGGAGGAGAACCAGGCGCATCCCACGAAGGACGGCGACGCAGCCCCGCCAAGTGCCCGATCAGAGAGCGCCCCGCAGCCGGCGGAGCCCGGCGCTGAAGAGATGCGTGAGGCAGACGGCGCTCGCCCGGAGGACGAGAGCGTTGAAGACGAGGGGGGCGCGCTTTCCGACTGGTCGTCCATCATCAAGATTGCCCGCAAGAAGCCGCTCAACGCAGCCCTGCTGATCGGCGGCGAGGCGGGTGTTGTCCTGCGCGCGCATCGCAAGAAGCCGACGGAGCTGTTGGTGCGGCAGGCCAAGCAAGAGGGCGCGAAAGCCAAAGGGGCTTGGGGCAAACTCGGCGTCTCCGGAAAGATGCTGGCGCTCTATTGTCAGCCTGACCCGCCGCCGCAGCTCCTCGTTGTCACCAAGCAGGCGCTTGCGGCTCAGGGCCTGTCCTATCGGTTGGCGCTGTTGCCCCCTACGGGCGACCCGTTGGCAGAGAGCGACGGGACCGATGCGGACGACCAGCGATCGCAAACCTCTGACCCAGACGCCCGCGAGGATCGCTTGCGCACTGCGATAGACGCCCTGAGCACGCGCGGCCCGGAAGGCGCCCGCGATCAGTTGCGCTATCTTCAGGACCGGCTTGCCGATCCCGGCCTGGAGCCCGGGCTACGCCAGCGGATCCTGTCGCTACTGCAATCCAAGGTCGAGCATTTCCCGATGGGTCCGCTTGATCCCGCCGCCATTGCGCAGGCGCTCGACCGGGTACCGCTCGACTCGAACGAAACCGGGGCCATCGACGCCTTCGCACGCGGGTCCGACATGGCCGGCGCCGAGGCGGCGCTCGCGGGCAGGTCCGAGCTGGGGCCCATGCGCGGCACCGAGCGGGACTACCTGGTGAAGACAGTTCTCTCTCAGGCGACCTTCCCGCCACCAGGAGACGGTGACGGGCCGGCATCGCTTCAGGATGATTCTGAAATCTGGGTGTTTGACACCGAAACAGGACGGTTCGTCCGCATCGCGATGGGGTTCTATCTCGCCGAGAAAGATGTCGGGCGGCGGCGCTACATCGGCCCGGACGATCCGGGCTTTCCCGCGCCCCAGGACCCTCCGCCCGATCCCGACAGCACGGTCCCACCATCGCCCGGACCTTCGCAGGTTAAGCCCACTCCGGCGCGCCCCAGCCCGCAAGCCCTCCCCGACCAGAGCGGGGACCCTGTCGTCTACCTTGACGGCGCGCGCACTGGAACGCCGCTTGCAACGCTCGGTCCGCGCGACATCAAGGCCAAAACGCGACTCTCTCGCAGCTTTGGCGCCCGCGAGGCCGCCGCCGCCTTCGCGCGAAATCTCAAGATGCCCGCCGCGGTCGTCATGGAGGACGGCGTCTACGTCATCTACGAGATCGAGATGGAGGCCGACGGCTGGTTTGACTTCACCGATCTCGAGATCACCGACATCGAGAACGAGGACACCGCCGACCGCACCGACACCGAGCTCGCCCGCAAGGACCCGGCCCTCGCCACGCTGATCACCGAAGACGACCACGTCATCAGCTTCGCCGGCAAGCAAAAGGGCACGGTGGACCGCACCGGCTCGACCCAGGGCGAAGACGTCGAGGTGAGCCCCTTCGCGGCGCACCTGCAGGCCTTTGGCCCGGGCCTGCGGGACATCAAGGACGAGGACGCCTTCAACCGCCAGTTCGAGCTGGCGATGCGCGACGTGGCCTACGAGATGGTCGGCAAAGCGGAGGGGGAGGCCAAGCGCGTCCAGGCTCGCCTGTCCGGCGCGGAGATGCTGCCCGAGGACAAGGCCGCCGTCATGGAGGTGCTCAAGAAGCTTGGGCCGATTGACGCCGAGATCGAAAAGCTCGAATCCGAATCCTCCAAGCTGATGTTCTCCATGATCGGGCTGGCGCCCGCGCATCCCGGCGCGATCATGACGCAATATCAGATGGATGCGCTGGCCGAGATCACAGCGAAGCGCAAGGCGATCCAGGAGAAGATCGCCCAGCTGCAGATGCTGCGCACCCAGGTCGCGCAGCCTTACCCGTTGGCTCTGCGGCTGGAGGACACCCGCGCGTTCCTCGATGCGGAAACCGACGACGAGGCAAACGTACGGGACGACAAGCTTCTGACGGCCCTTAAAGCGGCCGCCGATGGCGTGGTCGAGGATGTGGCGACCACCAAGGAGAACCTCGACAACGGCGACCTCGACCTGTGGACCAATCCGGGCCTTGTTGCGACGACGCAAGCTGGGCTCGGCGTGCAGGGGCAACAGGCGGAATGGGCCAACGAAAAAGTCGATTGGGAGGGCACCAAGGATACCGCCGCCGCGATCGGCGAGGGCGTCCTGACGATTGGCCTCGCGGTGGGGGCGTTCTTCGTGCCGGGCCCGGGGTGGGTCGCCATCGCGATGGGCGCGACGTCCTTCGCCGTGGGCGGCATCTCGGCGTACATGCTCACCACGGAGTACAACCGCAAGGACGCAGCCGCCGACATCGGGCTTGATCCCAACGAGGGCCTGATCCCGCAGGAAGACGTGCCGCATTGGGGCTGGGTGGCCGCGGCCTGGGTCGGCGTCGGGCTCGACGCGGCGGGTGTTGCGGCCACGGTCAAGGCGATCCGGGGCGCGGCCAACGCCGCGGACGCGATCAAGGTCCTGGAATCGACGAGCGAGGGCCGGCAAGCCGTCCAGAAACTCATGGAGGCCGCCGGTGTCCCGCCCAGCCAGATGGGCAAGTTCATTGAGGACACGCTGAAGCCCGCGCTCCTGGGCAAGTACGGCGGCAAGATCGGCAAGTTCGACACCGAGATGATGGGCGAAGCGCTCTTCGAAAGCACCTTCAAGAACAGCACCGCCGAGGCCGTGACCACCGTGTCGCGCAATGGCGACAAGTTCGACGTCCGGATCATCGCCCGCTCCGACATGGACCCCGCCCGCCGTCTTGCCGCGATCAAGGAAGAAACGCGCCACCTCGCGCAGCTCCTCGACCCCAAGAACGCCGACGATGTGTCGAAGCTGACGGACGAGGCGCTGGCGGGTTGGTCCAAGATGGACCCCGGCTCGCGCGTCGACGCGATGAAGGCCAAAGCGCGGCTGGAGAAGGAAAGCCAGGAGATCCTCCTGAAGGAGCTGCGCCAGAAGTTCGGACCGGATCTCGAAAACCTGCCCGCCGGTCAGCGCCCCCCCGGCTCCGAGCCTGCGCTCGTCGAGATCGAGGAGGCCAAAGCCCTCATCGCGCGCTACGACGACCAGCTCGCCCAGCTCGACGATGCCGCGCGCGAGATCCGGGGGGGCAGCGTCCCGGCCTGGGTCGATAACGCGCCGCCGCCGCATCTCTTTTCCGACCCGAAGTTCGTCGAGACGAACAAAAAGGCACTGGCGTGGATCAAGGCCAACGGCGGCGGGGTCGATGATGTGCCGGACGGGCATTACTTCATCGAAAAGGGCGGCGGCTACGAAATGCGCCGCTTCAAGGAGGGCGACCCCAGGCGCGGCAATGTCGGCGCCCAGCAGCTCGTGCGCGATGGCGAGGGGTGGAAAACGGTCGAGAGCGCGCGCAAGAGCGTCACCGAGGTGCGTGCGGATGTCGAGGCGCTCTACGGCACGCCCCTGCGCAACACCAAGCTCGAAACCGCGATCACGTCGCGCTTCGACGACCCCTACATGGCCGCCTATGCCCGCAAATTCGCCGACGCGTTCGAAGAGCTGGGCGACGCGCGCTACGCCCAGGTTCTCGAAGCGGCCAAGGGCAGCTCGGTGTCGAACTTCGACAATGCCCTGCGCCACGCAATGCGGGGCGAGATGATCAAGGTGGTCAACGAGGCCGACGGCGCCGCCAAGATGAGCCGCCTCAAAGAGTTCATGGACGCGATGCCCGACAACGGCTCGCGCGGCTCGCTCTTTTCGGAGTTTCGCGCCGCAAATATGGGCGACGATCTGGTGCCCGTGGCCAAGACCTCTGGCGCCACGCAGATCGCCGGGCAGACCAAGATGGGCGACGGCATCGTTGAACTGCCCGCGGCAAAGGTCGTCGAGGACGCCTCGACGCTCGGCCCCTCCAAGGCCGGGCGCTACCTTGCCGAGGACAAGAGCGGCCAGGCCTTCCGCGCGAGCCAGGCCAAGAACTACCTCAACCAGCTCTTCGAAAACGACGGGCTCCTGAAGATGGCCGATGGCGGCGAGACGCGCGGGGTGACGTATTTCTTCGACAGCGTGGACGAGGCCGCCAAGGCCGTCACCCAGATCGACAACCTCAAGCCCGATGGCGTGGGCAAGATGACCCGGGAATTGCGCACCAAGCTCAGGAAGATAAAAGCAAGCATCCACGTCGGCTATTACGACGCGGACGGCGCCCTGATCTGGGTGAAGTGAGACGATCGGCCAGCCCCCCACGCAGGACCCACGCATGACCCTCGAACTGCCCAGCAACCTCTTTCTGACCATCGTCGTGCACCCCGGGCCGGAGCCTGCGGAGATCGCGTCCTTCGTGCGCAGCACGCTGGTCGAGGATCCGCGTTTCGTGCCGTGGTACTGGCAGGCGCTGTCGGAGGTGGGCGAGGACGATGGCGAACGCGAGGGCGCGCCGACGCTCAGCGATCTGGTGATGCTGGGGGACGACCTGGAAGACGGCTACCTCGTGCAGGGCAAGCCTACGGGGCTGACCATCGAACCCGTCGAAGAGGACATGGCCGAGGATTTCATGACGAGCTTTGGTGCCGAGGAGGGATGGCTCCTGCACACCCGCACCGTCACGGCGGGCCTGCCCAAGGAGGAGGGCGCGCTTCTCGAAACGATGGCGTTTCATGCTGACCTCCTGCGCGCCGCCGTCCGTCAACTGCCGGTGCACCGGGCCGCGCTACGACGGGTGGCGCAGGGCTCGATTGGCCCGTTCCCGCCGCTGGCGCGGGCCGACACGCTGGTCGACGTGCTCTCCATGGCCGAGATCCGGCGCGACTACGCCGACCCGCAGGACTTCCTGCGCGTCTGGGACCGGGTGGACGACACCGACGCGGGTGGCGTGGTGGTGGAGCGCGGGCTCACCATCGCGGACGAGCTCGCCTGGAAGCGCCGGTCGCTCGACGACGGGATGACGCTCGCCCGCGCCGCCCAGCCTGGCCTCACGCGCTGGACGGGGCGCCGCCCAACTCAGCGCGAGCAAGCCATGCTGGAGGAAGCCGAGAGCTTCATCACGCCGCTGGGCTACAACGCGCAGACCAAGACCGTCGAATTCACCGCCGTCGTCCCGGCCGACGCGCATCTTCCGCCGATTGACCTCTTCACCCTGCAGGACTGGCTGGGGGCAAATGTCGAGAACGCGGGCAAAGTCGAGCGTGTTGTGGTTACGTTCCCCGATCTGGCCGCGGCGGAGCGCGAGGCACAGCCGCTGCGCGAAATCGGCGTCGTTATCCAGTTCTACGCCGACGATGCCTCTGTCCAACCACTGGTCGACTAGCATCGCATCAGCGGACAAGACGGGCTGACATTGCTCTACAAGCGACGCGTCAGCGCAGCGCATTGCTCGACGCACGCCTTGGCTCGGCGAAAGCAACGCTCGGCGCTAGACGTGCTGGCCCGCGTTCACCTCGATCTCTGTCCCCGTCACGTAGCTCGACGCTTCGGTCGAAAGAAAGTAGATCACATCCGCCACTTCGGAGGGCTGACCGAGCCGCCGCAGCGGCAGCGTTTCGACGATCTTTTCGGTTCCCGGCGACAGGATGGACGTTTCGATCTCGCCCGGTGCGATGGAGTTCACACGCACCCCCAGGGGCCCGAAATCATGGGCCATTTCTCGGGTTAGCGCTTTGAGCGCGGCTTTTGACGTCGCGTAGGCCGCGCCCGCAAACGGGTGCACCTGATTGCCGGCGATAGACGTGACGTTCACAACTGCGCCCTGCGCATTGGTCAACTCCTGCCGCAAGCCCCGCGCGAGGACCACCGGCGCAAAGAAATTGACATGAAACACCTTGCCCCAATCCCTCAGATCCGTCTCCAGTGTGTTGAGGCGCGCTCCGTTCTCACCCTTGGGCGAAATCCCGGCGTTGTTGACGAGCGCATCGAGGCACCCCCCGAGCTTTTCCCGGATGTCTTCGATCACCTGCATCGTCTTCTGCGGATCGGCGAGGTCGATCTGAATGTGGTTTTCCTCGCCACCGGGCCACGGACACCGCGGATCGAACGGCTGGCGCGAGCAGGTCAGCACCCGCCATCCTGCCGCACTGAAGCGCTTCACGGTGGCGTGGCCGATCCCGCGGCTGGCCCCGGTCAGGACAATCGTCTTCTGACGGTCTGCATCTGCCAAGCTTGGCTCCTTCGGCGTGCGCTGTGCGTGTGGAGTCACGGCAAGTCTACTCCGTCGCACGTCGTGCGCAATCGACCTCTTGGCAGAAACGCACCGGAGGCGTAGGCAAAACGCTCCGCAGACCCGAATGTGTCCCCTGCGCACGCAGTCAAACAGAGCCGAGACATGAGACGCCAGATGGCCGACCCCACCCATTCGATCGCGACAGCGAAGACGCTGTCGCAGGCCCTCCCCTACCTTCAGCGCTACGATGGCGCGATCGTCGTCATCAAGATGGGCGGCAACGCCATGGGCGACGATGAGGCCATGGCAAGCTTCGCGCGCGACATCGTGTTGATGAGCCAGGTTGGCGTGCGGCCGGTCGTGGTGCATGGCGGCGGGCCGATGATCAACGAGATGCTGGAGCGCCTTGGCCTCACATCGACCTTCGTCGGCGGCAAACGCGTGACCGATGCGGCGACGGTGGAGGTTGTCGAGATGGTGCTCTCCGGCACGGTCAACAAGCGCATCGTACAGGCGATCAACATGCAAGGCGGGCGGGCCGTCGGCCTCTCCGGCAAGGATGCCAACCTGATGGTATGTGATCCGACCGACCCTGCGATGGGCTTTGTCGGCACGCCTGTCGAAGTGACGCCCGAGGTTATCCATCAGCTCCATGCCTCCGGGATTATTCCTGTGGTGGCCCCCCTGGGCACTGGACGCGAGGGTGAGACCTACAACGTCAACGGCGATACGGCCGCAGGCGCCGTCGCCGCCGCTCTGAAAGCGGATCGCCTCCTGCTGCTCACCGACGTCGCCGGCGTAAAGGACGCGGAGGGCGAGGTCGTGACCGAACTCACCTCACGACAGGTCGAAGAGATGACGCGGACCGGCGTGATCGCCGGTGGCATGATTCCCAAAACGGAGACAGCGCTCGCAGCGCTGCGCGGCGGTACGCGGGCCGTTGTGATCCTAGACGGACGCGCGCCCAACGCCTGCCTTCTGGAGCTCTTCACAGATCACGGGGCGGGGTCGCTGATCCGTATGCCAGAGAAACTCCCCGCACAGGCCAGCTAGAGCCGCCTCTTTGGCACACCTTGCCTGCGCGCGCAGGCGCGCGGCTCACGTGCGCTGGAAAGAGAGCCGGCCCGTGCACTCTCGATCAAGTCAGATGCGCCGCAAGAAACGATTCACTGTGGCAGTCAAACACTCTAGGATCCGCGAGATGACCGACGCCCTCGATGACACCCTGGCCTGGGACGATCTCGTCCGGCGCGCCGCTGTGGACGGCCTATGGCCAATCGGTGGCTTTGAGCCCACGCCGGAGGATGACGTTCCAATCGGGACACGCACATTGGTGTTGCTCGCCCCGCAGGACGACGTTTTCTGGCCGCTCTTCTCGCAATCGCGCGAGTATACCGATGGCGCAGCGGATCCGCTCGATCGCTGGTCGCGCCGGGTTATCGGAGGAATTGCCTGCGCGCTGCGGGCGAAAGCGCTCTTCCCGTTCTCGGGCCCGCCCTGGAGACCGTTCATCGGATGGGCCAAACGAACGGGACGGGTCCATTCCTCTCCCGTTGGCATGCTTATCGAGCCGTCCACGGGGCTCTTCTTCTCTCTTCGCGGCGCCCTGGCGCTCAAGTCGCCTGTGCGGGGACTGCCCGGCGCCGCACCATCCCCCTGTGCCGCGTGTGCTTCCAAGCCCTGTCTGACCGCTTGCCCTGTGGGCGCCCTTGGCCAAGGGACCTACAAGACAGACTGCTGTCACAGCTATCTCAAAACGTCATCGGGCCAGGCATGCCTCCAGCGAGGCTGCGCCGTGCGACGCGCCTGCCCTGTCTCTCAGGCGTGGCCGCGCGCAGATTCTCAATCTGCCTTTCACATGGCGGCCTTTCACGGATCGGTATGAAACATCTCATCCTTCTTCGCCACGCCAAGTCGAGCTGGGCCAACCCCGAGATCGACGACTTCGACCGCGCCCTGAACAAGCGTGGCAAACGCGCTGCGTCTGACGTCGGTACATGGCTCAGATCAAAGGGCTGGCACCCCGATACGGTCCTGTGTTCACCGGCCCGGCGGACGCGAGAGACCCTTGAGCGCCTGCAGTTGGACACGTCTCCGGACTTCCTCGACGGGATCTATGAGGCGACGCCGGGGACCTTGCTCGCCGCTGTGCAAGGTGCCACGGGAGAGAGACTTCTGATGGTTGGGCACAATCCCGGCATCGGCGCACTCGCAAAGATCCTTGCGACGCAGGCCCCGCAGCACGCTCGTTTTGACGATTACCCGACCGCAGCCATGACCATCTTGGCGTTCGAGCTTGATGCATGGGCACACATCCAGCCCGCCTCGGGCACCATCGTGTCCTTTCTCACGCCTCACGATCTTGCCCAGCCAGGCTAGCCCAACGCAAATGCCTTGAAGAAAGGCATTTGTAAGACGCTTATATAAGCGTCTTACGACGGCGGAGGCGAGGCGCGTCCTTAATGGCCGAGGATTTGGCTGAGGAAGAGCTTGGTACGGTCGTTCTGCGGCGTGTTGAAGAACGCTTCCGGCTCGTTCTGTTCGACGATCTGGCCTTGGTCCATAAAGATCACACGGTTGGCGACTTGGCGGGCAAAACCCATCTCGTGGGTCACCACCAGCATCGTCATGCCTTCCTCGGCAAGTTCGACCATCGTGTCGAGCACTTCCTTGATCATCTCGGGATCGAGCGCGGAGGTCGGCTCGTCAAAGAGCATGATCCGGGGCCGCATGCAGAGAGAGCGGGCAATCGCCACACGCTGCTGCTGGCCGCCCGAGAGCTGGCCCGGGTACTTGTTGGCCTGTTCGGGGATCTTCACCTTCTTGAGGAAGTGCATCGCCGTCTCTTCGGCCTCGCGCTTCGGCGTTTTGCGGACCCAGATCGGCGCCAGTGTGCAGTTCTCGAGGATCGTCAGATGCGGGAAGAGGTTGAAGTGCTGGAACACCATCCCGACCTCGGAACGGATCGCGTCGATGTTCTTGATGTCGGACGACAGCACCGTCCCATCGACCTCGATCCGGCCCGTCTGGTGCTCTTCGAGCGCATTGATGCAGCGGATCAGGGTCGATTTACCGGACCCAGACGGGCCACAGATCACGATCCGTTCGCCGCGGAACACCGTCAGGTTGATGTCCCGCAGCACGTGGAACGCGCCGTACCACTTGTTCATCGCGGTGATTTCGATCGCCACCTCGTCGGAGATCTCCTGGGCGGCGGGCGTGGGGGCCATCGTGGGGGCTTCGCTCATGGGAATGCTCCTTATCAGCGGTGGTCTGTCGCGAGCTGACGTTCCAGCCACTGCGAATATTGCGAGATGCCGTAGCAAACGACGAAGAAGAGGAGCGCGGCAAAACCGAAGAGCTCCCAGTAGACGCCGTTCCAATCGGTCGAGGCGAGGATCGGCCCGCGGATCATGCCCACAAGGTCGAACATCGAGATCACGGAGACGAGCGTCGTATCCTTGAAGAGGCCCACGGCCACGTTCACGATCCCTGGGATCGAGATCTTCAGCGCCTGCGGCAGGATGATGAGACGCATCGCCTGGGCGTAGTCGAGCCCGAGGCTGTCGGCGGCTTCATACTGCCCGCGCGGCAGGGCGGCGAGACCGCCGCGGATCACTTCGGCGATGTAGGCCGCGGCGAACATGGTGATCATGATGATCACCCGCAGGATCAGGTCGAAACTCGTGCCGGGCGGCAGGAAATACGCGAGCACCACGTTGGCCACGAAGAGCAAGGTGATGAGCGGCACGCCCCGCACGAACTCGATGAAGATCACGCAGATCCACTTGATGATCGGCATGGAGCTCTGGCGTCCAAGCGCCAGGGCAATGCCGATCGGCAGCGACAGCGAGATACAGACCGTGCCGAGGATCATGTTGAGCATGAAGCCCCCCATGTCGCGGCTTGGAACCGCTTCGAGCGCCACGGGGGCGACCGCGTCGAGCGGGGCCTGGACGAACCCCTGGAGCGACCAGAAGACGATAGCCGCCGCCACGCCCCCGAAGAAACCCATGGCAAAGCTCTGCGCCACGAGGCGCGAGTAGACCATGTAGGCGACGACGAAGCCGATCCCGACGAGGACGGGGGTCCAGATCGACCCGCCCCAGACCAGGAAATACGCGATGAACGGATAGAGACCGGTCAGGATCAGGAGTTGGCGCGGCAGGACCGGGAAGAGCACCGGCGCGGCGCTGACGAGCAACAGCAGGAACGCCAGTGCGGGGCGCCAGTACATCTCGCTGGGGTAGGTGAAGCCAAAGAGAAGCTGGTTCCACCGTTCCGAGAGCACGGCCCAGCAGGCGCCGGAGGTGCCCGCGAGGATCTCGCGGCACTCCGCCAGCGACCCCGCATTCCAGACGCCGTTGAGCATCCAGGGCAGCGAGGAGGCGAGGATCCAGTAGATCGCGTAGATCGACAGGATGGTCAGGATGCCGTTGCCAATTGAGG
>JBCCYI010000127.1:0-13117 GCA_039189975.1 Pseudomonadota bacterium | reverse complement strand
CCGGACACGGAGGCATAGGCGTCGCTATCCCAGTCAGTGTCATAGGTGGGGAACTCGATGGAGGCATATCCCTGACGGGCATAGTCGAGCACGCGCTTGATATAGGTCTCCGGGATCATCGCGCTTTTGGCTGCGCGAACCGCTGATTTCAGTGCATCATTGCTGGCGGTGTCGTAGGCGCCCTCTTCAGTGCCGTCAAAGGCGCGGATCGCATCGAAAATGCCGTTGAGCATCTTCTCGTGCATCTTGGATCCGGCGACGATGGAGGCAACCTTCTGCTCCTCCTTGACCTTCCAGTTGATGAACTCTTCGATGTCGGGATGGTCTGCATCGCAGATCACCATCTTGGCCGCACGGCGTGTCGTGCCGCCGGACTTGATCGCGCCCGCGGCCCGATCGCCGATCTTGAGAAAGCCCATCAGGCCGGAGGACTTGCCGCCGCCCGACAGCGCTTCACCCTCGGCACGGAGCGACGAAAAGTTGGTGCCGGTGCCGGAGCCGTACTTGAAGAGCCGCGCCTCCCGCACCCAGAGGTCCATGATGCCGCCGTCACCCACCAGATCGTCCGCGACCGACTGAATGAAGCAGGCGTGGGGCTGCGGGTGCTCGTAGGCCGAGGTGGAGCGCGTGAGCTTCCCCGTCTTATAGTCCACGTAAAAGTGACCCTGGCTCGGCCCGTCGATCCCGTAGGCCCAATGCAGGCCGGTGTTGAACCATTGCGGAGAATTCGGCGCGGCGCGCTGGGTTGCCAGCATCACGCGCATCTCGTCGAAATAGGCACGCGCATCGGTTTCTGACGTGAAGTAACCGCCCTTCCAGCCCCAGTAGGCCCAGCCCCCAGCCAGACGGTCGAACACCTGGCGTGCGGAGGTTTCGCCGCCGTAGCGTTCGTCTTCGGGCAATGCGGCCAACGCCTTCTCGTCCGCCACCGAGCGCCACAGGAACTCCGGCACGCCCTTTTCCTTCACGCGCTTCAGCCGCGCGGGCACGCCCGCCTTACGGAAGTACTTTTGTGCGATAACGTCGCTGGCCACTTGGCTCCACGATGCGGGCACCTCGATCTCGTCGAGGCGGAACACAACCGTTCCGTCCGGATTGCGGATTTCCGACGTCGTCGTTGAGAAAGCGACGCTCGCGTACGCGTCCTGACCAGCCTCGGTGAATTTGCGTTCAATTCGCATTTTAGCCCCGTTCATTTCGCGGACCTGCCTGCCGCGGTGCTCTGTCATTCCTGGGCCGTTGGCCCGGCGTCTCTCGTGGGCAGAAGTGTCCCGGAGAGCCGCGCGCCTCGCGCGGGCCCTTCATCGCAGAAATTCCGAGACGTCCCCATTCCCCGCAGGTGGAGGCGCTACATCTTGTGTGCTATCCACCTGCCCGACACAAGGTGACGTAGATGGGCACAAGTGGTCAACGGAATTTTAAGGCTCTGTGAAGGATTTTTGACCTTGACCCGAGGGCTCCGAAACTCCGGAGTGATTCATCGCAGATGCATGTTTTCGAAAAAGCGCTTGCGACCAAGACGTTCGCGCCGTTGGCTCACGGAGGGCGTTAGAATTAACGAATGCGTTTCGATGTGTCCCGAAGGCCGCGCTAGCCACGCAGACGCGCAAGAAGCGCGGGCGAGGGCCTGCCTGTGACCGAAAGTCCCTCAGCTTGCTGGTAGGCGCGGATCGCAGCCTCGGAATTGGGGCCGATCACACCATCAGCCCCTTGTGTGTCATAGCCTTCGCGCGTCAGACGCTCCTGCAACTCTCGCCGGTCCGTGATGGTCAACCCAGTACTATCGGGGCCAAAGGAGGTCTGAAGCGGCCCGCCCCCCCCGATTCGGTCCGAGAGGTGGCCGACGCCGATCGCGTAGCTCTCGGCGTTGTTGTAGCGCAGAATCACCCCGAAGTTGGCGAAGACCATGAACGCGGGCCCGCGCCCGTCGGGCCGCAGAATCGACGCCGATCCGAAGTCGCGCACCGGGCGGCCCGCCATGTCGCGCACCCCGGCGTCGGTCCAGGCGGAGACCGGACGGCGGGTGTCGCGCCCGAAGGGCCCCGCAAACCCCTGCGGCAGGCGCACCTCCTGGCCCCAGGGCTGGCCCGAGCGCCAGCCGTTGCGCTCCAGATAGCGCGCGGCGGAGGCGAGCGCGTCGGTCGGATCATCCGCCCAGATGTCGCGCCGCCCGTCGCCGGTGAAGTCCACCGCGAAGGCGAGGTAGGACGTCGGGATGAACTGCGTATGCCCCATCGCGCCCGCCCAGGAGCCGACCATGCGCGCGGGCGTCGTGTCACCGTTCTGCAGGATGCGCAGGGCGGCGACGAGCTGCTGCTCGAAAAACGCGCCGCGCCGGCCGTCATAGGCGAGGGTCGAGAGCGCGGACATCACGGGAATGTCCCCGCGCCGCGACCCGTAGAAGCTCTCCAGCCCCCAGATCGCCGTCACGACCTCGGCGGCGACCCCGTAGCGCTGTTCGATCTGCCCCAACGTGCTGGCGTAGCGGCGCGCGTTCTCGCGGCCGAGCCGCACCCGCTCGTCAGACGCGGCGATGGCCAGGTAATCCTCCAGCGAGCGGCGAAACTCCGTCTGGTTGCGGTCGCGCTCGATCACGCCGGGCAGGTAGCCCGCGCCCTGAAACGCCCGTTCGACGAGGGCGGCGTCGATGCCCTGCCCGCGCGCCCGGCTCTTGAAGGCCGCGAGCCAGGCATCATAGCCTGCGTTCGGAACCGATTGAAGGGCGCTGGCGCGGCTGGCGGGGGCACTGCCGCCGCCCCTTACACAGCCCCCGACAAGCGCCATCCCGCCACTCGCCAACCCAAGCGCCAAAGCGCGCCGCCGTGTGCATGTGGCGCCCGCCTCCGCTGTCGCCTTCCCGGCCAGACCTTGCCCTGTCGCGCGCATGGGGTCTCCTGACGTGACTGCCGTTACGCTGCCATAGGGCGCTATCGCTTGGGCGGGGGCAAGGGCGAATCTGCGGCCCGCCGCATAGCGTCGGGCGCTCCGCGCCGCGCGTGTCAGCCTGCTTCGGTGCGACCGCGTCGGTCTGCACGCAGGTTGGCATAGAGCACGTGGTTGCGCCAGCGCCCGGCGATCTGCAGGTAGCTCTGTGCGACGCCTTCGTACTTGAAGCCGCACGTCTCCAGGACACCGCGGGACGCATCGTTCTCCGGCAGGCACGCTGCCGTCAAACGCGACAGGTCGAGCTGTGAGAATGCGTGATGCGTGACCGCCTCGATCGCTTCGCGCATGAACCCCTGCCGTGCAAAGGGCGCACCGACCCAGTAGCCCAGTGTCCCGTCTTGAGCCGGACCGCGGCGGATGTTGTCGAGGGTGATGGCGCCCAAGAGCCCCTCGTCCTCCTGACGGAGCAGGAAGAGCGGCAGCGCCGTGCCCTGCCCGATCGCGCGCTGCGCCCAATAGACCCGGTTGGTGAAGGCCTTGCGCGACAGGTGATCGCTGGCCCAGGCCGGTTCCCATGGGCGCAGGAACGCCTCCGAATCGCGGCGCAGCGCTGTCCAGGCCCGGAAGTCGGCGTGGATGGGCGGACGCAACAGCATCCGCTCGGTCACGATCCGAACCTTCCGGCGTCCGAAGCGCATTAGGCCGCCAGCCTCTCCTGAAGCTCCCGCAGGGCCGGCACCGCCTCGCCCGGGCCGCAGAGCGCGAGCGCCAGCTGACCTTCGCCCGCCAGACGCGTGGCAAAGGCCAGGAGCGCCGCGCGGTCGACGGCCTCGACGCGCTCGACCGTTTCCGCAAGGGTCGGGACCCGGCCCCAGATCGCGAGCGTGCGCGCCATGCGCTCGGCGCGGGAGGACGGGCTTTCGAGTCCCATCAGCATCCCTGCCTTCATCTGCGCGCGCGCGCGGGCGAGCTCGGCGTCGCTGAGGTCTTCCGCGACGCGGCGCACCTCGTCGACGATGAGGCGCGAGAGCGCGCCGACATCTTCGGCCCCCGTCCCCGCATAGACCGTCAGCATGCCGGTATCGGCGTAGGAGCCAGCCGAGGCGAAGACCGAGTAGCAGAGGCCGCGCTTCTCCCGCGCTTCCTGAAAGAGCCGCGAGGACATGCCGCCGCCCAGCAGGGTCGCGTAGATCTGCGAGGCGTAGAGATCGTCCGAGCCATAGCCCGGCCCTTCGAGCGCCAGCGTCAGGTGCACTTGCTCCAGCGGCTTCAGGACACGCTTCTCCCCGCCCGAAAAGCGGGCGCGCTCCGCCGGTCCGTGCAGGTTTGACGGCAGATGGCCAAAGAGCCCCTCGGCCTGCGCCACGATCGCGTCGGGATCGACCGCGCCGGCCGCCGAGAGCACGAGCTGGTCCGGCCCGTAGTGCTCGCCGACAAAGCGCGCCAGATCGGCTTGGGTGAAGGCCTGCACGCGCTCGACGGGCCCCAGGATCGTGCGCCCGAGCGCTTGGCCGGGAAACGCCGCCTCCTGCAGCCAGTCGAAGACGATGTCGTCGGGCGTATCGAGCGCCTGGCCGATCTCCTGCAGGATCACACCGCGCTCCACCTCGATCTCCGCCTCCGGCAGCGTCGGGTTGAGCACGATGTCGGCAATGACATCGAGCGCGAGCGGCACGTCGCCGCCGAGCACGCGCGCGTAGTAGGCGGTCGTCTCCCGACTGGTATAGGCGTTAATGTAGCCGCCGACGTCCTCGATCTCCTCGGCGATCTGCAACGCGGAGCGGCGGGCTGTGCCCTTGAACGCCATATGCTCCAGAAAATGCGCGATGCCGTTCTGTTCGGGCCGCTCGTGGCGCCCGCCCACGTCGACCCAGAGGCCGACGGCCGCGCTCTCCAGCCCCGGCATGTGTTCGGTGACGATACGAAGCCCGTTTGACAGGCGGTGCAGTTCAACGCTCAAGCGGCGCGCCTTTCGGTGATCAACCCTTCGAGGATCGCGAGGTCATTGGCGACCGCGCTCACCCGTTCTGGACGGTCATAGAGATCTGCCATCCGGTTTGGAAGAGGGGGGCGGATCCCGGAGGCGGCCTCGACCGCGTCGGGGAACTTCGCGGGATGCGCCGTGGCCAGCGTGACCATGGGCGTGTCCCCGAGATGCGCCTCGGCGACGTGGACGCCAACGGCGGTGTGCGGGCAGAGCAGCTCACCCGTCTCGGCGTAGGTGCGCGCGATGGTGGCGGCGACAGCGTCCTCGGGGGCGCGGCCGGAGCCGAAGGTCTCGCGCAGGGTTTCGAGAGCGCCCTGGCTGATGGCAAAGCCGCTCTCGGATTTGAGCTCCTCCATGAGCTGGGAGACGGCGGCCCCGTCGCGCCCGTAGGCGTCAAAGAGCGCGCGCTCAAAGTTGGACGACACCTGGATGTCCATCGAGGGAGAGGTCGTGGGCGTCACGCCCTCGCGGGTATAGCTTCCCGTCTGAAGCGCGCGGTGCAGGATGTCGTTGCGGTTGGTCGCAACGACGAGCTGCGCGATGGGCAAGCCCATGCGGCGGGCGATGTAACCGGCGAAGATGTCGCCGAAATTGCCGGTGGGCACGGTGAAGGAGACCGCGCGGTGCGGCGCGCCAAGACTGACGGCGGCGGTGAAGTAGTAGACGACCTGGGCCAGGACACGGGCCCAGTTGATCGAATTGACGCCCGCGAGGCTGACGGCATCGCGGAACGCAAAGTCGTTGAACATGTCCTTCACGCGGGCCTGGCAATCGTCGAAATCGCCGTCGATGGCGAGGGCATGGACATTGGCTTCGGTCGGCGTCGTCATCTGGCGGCGCTGGACCTCGGAGACGCGGCCCTTGGGAAAGAGGATGAAGACATCCACAAAGTCGAGACCACGGAAGGCCTCGATCGCGGCGGAGCCGGTGTCGCCGCTCGTTGCGCCGACGATGGTGAGCCGTTCGCCGCGCCGCTTGAGGCTCGTCTGAAAGAGCTGACCGATGAGCTGCATCGCGAAGTCCTTGAACGCCAGCGTCGGCCCGTGGAACAGTTCCAGGAGGAAATGGTTGGGCGCGAGCTGCTTGAGCGGCGCACGGGCGGGATGTCCGAACCCGCCATAGGCCTGGGCGATGAGCGACCGGAACTCCGCCTCCGCGAAGGCACCCCTGAGATAGGGCCACATCACCTGGAAGGCGATGTCCTCGTAGCTCTGGCCGGCCATCGCAGCGATCTCAGCGTGCGACAGCTGGGGCACCTCTTCGGGCACGTAGAGGCCGCCGTCGCGGGCGAGGCCGGAGAGCATGGCCTCCTCGAAGCTCAGAACGGGTGCGGTGCCGCGGGTGGAGATGTAGCGCATCGGTCTCGGCCTTATGCTGGGGCGCCCTCGTCCCGGCCCATATGTGCGTGGCGCGGGCGGAGCCTCCGGCGGGGATTTTTGGGGCACAATGAAGGGGGGGTCGGGCGCTCAGGGCGTCTGGGTCTCCATCGTGGCGCGGCGAGAGATACGCCGGATCAGCAGGGCTGTCATCCCCAACCAGACGATCGCCATGCCAAACCACTGGACTGCGTAGCCGAGGTGGTTGTTCGGGATGCCTTCCGTGCCGATGGGAAGGGGGGCGACGCCGGGTTGCGGGGGCGAGAGGGTACGGGCGACAACGAGGGTGGGCTCTGTGTGAAGCCTTTGGGCCATATCCTCGAGGTCGCGGGCGAACCAGAAATTGGCTGCTGGATCGTTCTCGGGCGTGAACCTATCGCGCTCGTCGGGCCAGAGGAGGTTCCCTTCGACTTCAATGGGGCGCGGAGGGCGCGAGAGTGCCTTGCTTTCCTGGCGCATGAAGCCGTGGTCCAGCAGAAGACGGCGGCCGTCGTCCGTTTCCAGGGCGGTGATGATCCGGAAGCCGGCACCAACCTGCTTTTGGCTGACGAGGACGTGGAGCTCCTCTGCGCCGGTCATCCCGCTGATGGCGACGGGCAGGTATTGGTGATCGGCTTTTGCCGCGGGGACCGGCACGGGCGTGGCGGCGGCGCTCATCCGTGCTTCGATCTCGGCCAGGACCGTTTCTTTCCACGCCAGGCGGTCGAGCTGCCAAAGGCCGAGGGACACGAGCACAGCGGCGCCACCGGCACCGGCAATCACGGGGAAGAGGTAGCGCATCAGATCACTCTCCACGAAGAAGGGGCATGCCCGTGCACGCCCCTCGTTTCATCTGGTAGGTTGTCGCGCCCCCCGCCCCGGGGGCGCGAAGGCCACGCTCAGATGCCCCAGAGATAGACGGCGAAGAAGAGAAAGAGCCAGACGACGTCGACGAAGTGCCAGTACCACGCTGCCATTTCAAAGCCCACGTGGCTTTCCGACGTGAAGTGGCCGGCGCGGATACGCAGGTAGCAGACAAAGAGAAAGATCGTCCCGATGATGACGTGCATCCCGTGAAAGCCGGTCGCCATAAAGAAGTTCGAGAAGAACTTGTCGCCGCCGAACATCCAGTCCTGGTCGACCAGGAGATAGCGGTACTCATAGGCCTGAAAGCCGGTAAAGGCGACGCCGAGGATCACGGCGACGAGGAGCCCCCACTCGACCTCCTTGCGGTCTCCGTCATGGACGAGGGCATGGTGCGCCCAGGTGACGGCACAGCCCGACAGCAGCAGGATCAGCGTATTTATGAGCGGCAGTTCGAACGCGTTCACATGGTAGAATTCAGGTGGTACGTAGGTTGAGCCGACGTATTCGTCCATCGGATAGAGGGCGTGCTTGAAGAACGACCAGAACCACGCCGCAAAGAACATGACCTCGGACATGATGAAGAGGATGAAGCCGTAGCGCAGGCCGATCTGCACAACGGGGGTATGGTCGCCAACCACATTTTCCGCCACCGTGTCCGACCACCAGGCAAACATGGAATAGAGCACCGCCACGAGGCCGATGAGGAACATCCACGGCCCGTTGTCGTTCATCCACATCACGGCACCGAAAAGCATGACAAACGCGCCGCCTGCGGAGACGAGCGGCCAGATCGACGGTGGCAGGATGTGGTAATCGTGGTTCTTTTCGTGTGCCATGATGTAGTCCCTCGTGGCTGGCGTTTGGGCGCTTACTCTGTGAGGAGCGCGGCCTGCTCTTCCGGCAGGTCGATTTCGTAGAAAGTGTAGGACAACGTGATGACCGGGATATCCTTGGCATCCCTGTCGCGTGTGATCGACGGATCGACGAAGAAGGTCACCGGCATTTCGACGCGTTCGCCGGGTTGCAGCACCTGCTCCTCGAAGCAGAAGCAGGCGATCTTGGCGAAATGCCCGCCCGCCTGGAACGGCGCGACGTTATAGGCCGCCGAGCCTGCGATGGGCCGGTTTGTGGGATTGTAGGCCTCGTAGAAGGCCATGCCGGTCTCGCCGATGCGTATTTCCATCTCGCGCTGCAGGGGGCGGAATTCCCATGCCATGTCGCGTTCCTTGGACGCGTCGAAGCGGACCTTGATCGTTTGATCCAGCACAATGTCGCTGTCGCCCTCGGCATAGCTCGTTGCGCCGCCATAGCCCGTGACACGGCAAAACCAGTCGTAGAGCGGGACCGAGGCCCAGGCCATCGACCCCATGAAGAGCACCACTCCCACGGCCTGCGTGGCAGTGCGGGCGGGGCCTTGGAGGCGGGGTAAGAGCATGGCGTCAGTTCTCCGTCTCTGCAGGCGTTGGGGCCGGGACAAGCTCCGGGCGCACGACATGATCGAACCGCTGGATCGGCCCGTGTTCGGACACTTTGACCACAGACAGTCCGAAGAGGATCGCGGCAAAGCCCACCAAGAGCGCGGCCACGCCGATGTTTCGGCCCTTGCGGCGCTCGTGAAGCTCATGCGTTGCGCGCAGCGTCATAGCCAACCTCCCCAAAGCCCCAGTCGCGCCAGTGTCGCGTCCGCCAGCAGCGCGCCGAAGTGCAGGAACAGATAGAGCAAGGATAGCCGAAAAAAGCGCTTTTCGACACTAAAGTTATCGGCCTCGGCCTCCGGCGTCGTCCGCCGCCAAATCGCCCAAGCGCCCTTGAGGAACATTCCATTGAGCACCAGCGCCGTGGCCAGGTAGATCGGCCCGCCGATTGTGCTGAAGGCCATACCGACGGCGAGTGTCGCAAGCGCAACGGTGTACCACCAGATGTGGGTCCGGGTCACGGCGTGGCCGTGGGTGACGGTCAGCATCGGCACACCGGCCTTCGAGTAGTCGTCCTTCATGAAGAGAGCGAGCGCCCAGAAATGCGGCGGTGTCCACATGAAGATCAGAGCGAACATCAAGACGGCTTCGAGCGACACCGATCCCGTCGCCACCACCCATCCGATCATGGGAGGGAAGGCCCCGGCGGCCCCGCCGATAACGATGTTCTGCGGCGTCGATCGCTTCAACCACATTGAGTAGATGACGGCATAAAAGAAAATCGTGAAGGCGAGCCACGCCGCAGCGGCCATATTGGCCGACAGTGCCAGCATCATGACGGAGAGCAGCGACAGACCCAGTCCGAGCCCAAGGGCCTCGCCGGCCCCGACCCGACCCGCCGGCACCGGCCGCCGCGATGTCCGTCGCATCACCTCGTCGATGTCTGCATCCCACCACATGTTCAGCGCGCCCGACGCCCCTGCCCCGATCGCAATGAAAAGGATCGACGAAAAGATCACGAACGGATGCACATCGACCGGAGCAACCAGCAGACCGACCAGAGCCGTGAAGACCACGAGGGACATCACGCGCGGTTTCAGAAGGTCGAAGTAGTCGCGCAGCTCCGGGTCCCTGACCCGTGCCGGCGATGCGTTGTGAAAACTCGTATCGGACATGTTCAAGCCTGTCTCTCAGGGCCGCCCTGTGCGCCAGCGCTCCAGACGCCCCTCGCGCCGCAGCGCGGGGCGTCGCGCGGCGCGCGCGCTGGTCAGTTGGCCGACGCGACGTCGATGGCGCGCGGCGTTCCGGCATAGAGATCAATGGCGCTGTCCAACCAGGCTTCATAGGCCTCTTGGCTCACCACCTTGACGGTGATCGGCATGTAAGCGTGGTTGATCCCGCACAATTCGGAGCATTGACCGAAATAAATGCCCTCTTCGGTCGCCGTGAACCAAAGCTCGGCCAAACGTCCGGGCACCCCGTCCTGCTTGACGCCGAAGGCCGGGATCGTCCACGAGTGGATCACATCCGCCGCTGTCACCTGAAACACGATCGTCTTGTTGACAGGGACGACCACGGCGGTGTCGGTCGCCAGAAGGAAATGCTCGCGCTGGTAACCGGCTTCCTCGAGCTGTGCCACGACGTCCGGGGTCAGACGATTGTCGCCCCCTGTGGCCGGTGAGCCAATCATGTAGCTGTCAAAGCCGAACTCGTGATCCGGGTATTCATAGCCCCAGTACCATTGGTAGCCGGTGGCCTTGATCGTAACATCGGCCTCCGGGATCACTTGCTGCTTAAAGAGGACCGGCAGCGAGAACGCTCCGATGAAGAAGAGGATCAGCACGGGCCCAAGCGTCCACGCGGCCTCCAGCTTGGAATTGTGCGTGAACGTGGCCGGCTCGGGATTGGCCGTCCGATTGTACCGCACGATCACCATCACCAGGAGGGCCGTCACGAAGATGGTGATCAGCGTGATGATGACGAGCAGCAGACCGTCGAGCCACTGGAGGTCACGGGCAATGTCGGAGGCGGCAGGCTGAAAGCCGATCCCGCCGCTTTCGGGCACCCCGATGAAGCGCAGGTCCGACGGAGTGTCTTGTGCGAAGACCGCAAGGGGGGCGGCTATCAGGATCGCGGTGGCGCATGCGCGCGCCGACGTCACAAATGGCATGCTCGTGTTCCCGTTCTTGTGGGGAGCGATCGGCCTCTATGCTGCTGGTCGCGCGCGGCAGCGTTGAGAGAGCGTTCCCCTGTGATTTCACAGTCTCAAAGCACAGCAGCCCACGCCACACAACCCGCTTCAGCGCGTCAAACAGCCACAAGATCGGTCGCGAAAGACGCTGGCACTCCGCCAGTGGACACCATGAAAACACTGGATCTTTAACTATCTGTTACGCCAACTTTGATCTGCCATCGCAATCCCTCAACGGGGTCTCAGTTGAGGGCGTTGTGAGATCTGCGATCGCTTTGACCCACTCGACCGCGACACGCTCTGCGTCAGTGCCGCCAATCCGCACTGGAACACGTAACACCGCTTCCGTGCGATCGAGACGGCGGAGCGTCTCTCGGGTTCTTCTCCCTCCGCATGGTTGAGACGTCGGGACCTTGGGGCTCTGCCCGCAACCCCGCGGTATTTAATGCAAGAAGAAATAGGCACCGGCGAGTGGCGTTCGTTTACGGGAACTCTGCTTGCGAGGACTGCGACGTGCGCCATATCAAACGGGTGAGAAGGAGACGAACAATGGCAGAGATGTTCCAACCATTCGAAACACGGGTGAGCGAGGAAGATGCTCTGCACATCCTAAGGGGTGCGACGAAGGGTGCAGACGATGGGGAGCTGTTTTGCGAAGCGCGTCGATCCGAAGTGCTGAGCTTTGACGACGGGCGGCTCAAGACGGCGAACTTCGATGCCGCTGAAGGGTTCGGCTTGCGTGCCGTTCGCGGAGAGACTGTGGGCTACAGCCACTCGACCGAGATGAGCCTGGCTGCCATGACGCGGGCGGCGGAAACAGCCCGATTGGCCGTTGTCGATGGCGGCGGGCTGCTAGCCGACGCGCCGGCTGGCACCAACGCGCGCCTATATCGGGACATCGATCCTATTTCCGAAGCATCCTTCTCCGCAAAGGTGGACCTTTTGCGAGAGATAGACGCCTTCGCGCGCGGCCTCGATCCGCGGGTCGTTCAGGTCTCGGCGACGCTGGCCGCATCGCTGCAGGACGTTGCGATCTTGCGCCCAGACGGTGGGACGGTGCGGGACCGCCGCCCGATGAGTCGATTGAATGTGAGCGTGATCGTCGAAGAAAACGGTCGGCGCGAGCAGGGAGGGACAGGCGGCGGCGGTCGGGCAGGCCTCGATGGCCTGCTCGACCGCACCTTCTGGCAACCGAAAGTACATGAGGCCTTGCGGATCGCGCTCGTCAACTTGGGTGCCGAGCCAGCTCCTGCGGGCGTGCTGGATGTTGTGCTGGGTCCGGGTTGGCCTGGAATTCTCTTGCACGAGGCGGTTGGTCACGGTCTCGAAGGCGATTTCAATCGCAAGAAGTCCTCCGCCTTCTCGGAATTGATGGGGCAGCGTGTCGCGTCAGAGGGTGTGACTGTTCTTGACGACGGGACGATCCCTGACCGTCGCGGGTCGATCACGATCGACGACGAGGGAACGCCGTCCTCACGGAATGTCCTCATTGAGGACGGGGTTCTCGTAGGATACATGCAGGACCGGCAGAATGCACGTCTTATGGGTGTCGCTGCAACCGGCAACGGGCGGCGCCAGAGCTACGCGCATCCCCCCATGCCGCGCATGACAAACACCTATATGCTCGGTGGCGCGTCTGATCCCTCAGACATCGTCGCCAGTCTGGAGGACGGCATCTATGCCGTCGGCTTCGGGGGCGGTCAGGTCGATATCACCAATGGCAAGTTCGTCTTTTCCTGTACGGAGGCTTACCGCGTACACAATGGCAAGATCGGGTCCGCCCTGAAGGGGGCAACACTCATCGGAGACGGCCCGACCGCACTCAAGCACATCGATGCGATCGGCAATGACATGACGCTCGACCCCGGTATCGGCAATTGTGGCAAGGCGGGGCAATGGGTGCCGGTTGGGGTGGGACAACCGACGCTGCGAATCGGCGGGCTGACAGTCGGCGGCGCGGGTTAGGTCGTTTTGACGCGGCCACTCCAAACGCCGCCGAGCGGTCTTGGACTAGTGCGGGCGATTGTCGGGACAGGGCTGGTCACGCTTTTTCTCGGAGTTTCTCTTTTTCACGGAAGAACCCGCTCGTGCGGTGATCGCGGCCGGCATTCCGATCGGCGTCCTTTTGGCTTACGCACTCGCTTAATTCGGCTTCGCCCCTGTGGTGAGCGCAGCCCTCACGACCTTCAAAGTGCGCCATTGGGACGGGCTTGTGTTGGCGGGCTGCCTCTTTGGCTGGTCCGTCAGAGGGTCTTCTGATCGCCGCGGTCTACGAGGCCCTTCCTGTATCGCTATCCTGGACAACCGTGGGCTGGCACATGCCCGTCGACATCCTCCTTGGGGTGTTTGGGCGTCTCAGGGCCATGCGCCGTGGCTAGACCCGGGCATGTGTTTGCGCCGTCGGCCTCGGTGTCCT
>JBCCYI010000126.1:0-13261 GCA_039189975.1 Pseudomonadota bacterium | reverse complement strand
GCTCTTTGCGGGCACGGGCATGCTCAACCTCTGGGCCGTCTCGACCGATACGTCCTCTTTGCCGGTCACCCATTTATGCGGCGCCGCGCTCGCGTTCTATCTGCTTGTCGAGGCGCGGCTTGCCCTGCGCCGGACCGATACTTTCGGGCTCCTGTCACCTGCGTTTCTCGCGCTCCTCTTTCATTTCTATCTGAGCTATCTGCTCGCTCTCACCGTTGCCGCATCGGAGCCCCGTGTCCTTGGCCGCTTTGGCCAGTGGCTCCCCGCAACCGACCCGGCCTTCGCCCAGACCATGGTCCTTGTGGCGCTCGCGGTCTTTGCAATGCGGCGCGGGGCTATGATCGCGCAGCCGATGTGCCGACGTCTGCGCCGGGGCGTGGCAGTGTCTCCGTTGATCCGCCGTCAGATCCGGCCGCATATCGGCCTCGTTGTCGGGATCCAGGCGCTCTATCTGGGGCTTGTCGCGCTGGCCATCGAACTGGGAGTGTACGGGATGCTCAGCCGTCCCGAGGCGCTCGAGGAGCATCTCGCCGTACTGGAGTGGCTGAACCTGTCACTCGCCGCTGGGACGCTGTCGTTCTTTCTGATCCTGTTGCGGTACTTCGAGATCGGCCAGGAGCGTCGGGTCCCACTCCCCGTGACTGCGTTTGTGGTCCTTTTGATCGCCGCGCATGTCGGGGCGGGGGCGCTGGCGGCGTTCAAGAGCCAGGTCATCTTCCCCTTCATCATCGCGGGCTTTGCCTACTTCGTCGCGCGCCAGCGGATGCCCTGGCATTTCATCGCCTGCGCCGCAGTCGCGCTGACGGTGGCGTATGCGGTGGTCGAACCCTTCCGCGCGCACATCGCCAAGAACGGGCCGCCTGAGACGTTGGTCGCGGCGGTTGGCGCTGTCGGCGAGGCCTATCGCACACGGGAGGATCTGGCCCACCAGAGCGATGTCGGGCGGGGCGAGGCCTTTGCCCGGCGCGTGGATCTGCTTGGGGTGACGAGCGTCGCGGTGGCCTATGTCGATGCGGGCAAGCTGACGACCGCCGAACGGCATGCGTTTCAGGACAGTCTGCTCCTAGCACCGATCCTGGCCTACGTGCCTCGTGCGATCTGGCCGAGCAAGCCGAGCTATTCGCGCGCTGGCTTGTGGTTCAACCAGACGGTGCTGGGGCGCTGGCACGATACACGCACCTCCGTTGGGATGGGGCCGATCGGTTATCTCTACATGATGGGGGGCGTGGGCATGGTGGCGCTGGGGTTCTTCGGCTTCGGCGTTCTGCAGGCGCTGCTCTTTGACGGTGTGGCGCGGGCCGGCGCGGGTGGATTGATCATCTATCTGAGTGTTGCGCGCACGCTCGTGACGATCCCGACCTCTTTCGGACCGGCCATCACCGGTGTTCTCCGGATGCTGCCCATTGCTGTGGTCGCCCAATGGCTGCTCTTGCGGCGGTCCCGGTGAGGCGGGCTGACGAAGCCGTGCGGCGCACTTGCGGGAGCACGGCCCCATGCACGTGATCCATATCGGCATGGGCAAGACGGGGACGTCGTCGCTCCAGTCGCATGTGTTCCCCCGTCTCGTGCAGCGCGGGCTGATCGGGGCGTACAATCCTCGCGGGCTCTGTCATGCGCTCGACGGCGCGGTGAATGGCTACATCGGCGAGGAGAGCGTCCTGCCGCTCGCGCGCGCGGCCTCTGCGCGGTCCGGCCGCGACATGCTGCTCTCCAACGAAACCCTGATCGAATGGGACCCGGCGCTGTGGGAGCCCGCCGCGGACAGGCTGCGGCGCGTCTTTGGACATGAGGCGGTGATCGTGATCACATTGCGCGCCCCGTCCGATTATCTGCGCAGCCTCTACCAGCAGGTCATTCATGCCGGAAAAGTGCGTCCGCCGGAGGCTTTCTTTCTGCCGCGTTCTGAGTATCGGGCGCTCCGGCGCTTTCTTCGACCCGGCGAGCTCGATGCGATCAACATCGACGATTTTGATCTCGAACGCATGGTCTCCCACTACACCGCGCGTTTCGCCAGTGTGATGATCGTGCCGTTCGAGGCGATCGGGTCGTTGCGGTTTCTGTCGATGCTCTGGCCAGCCTTCGAGCTCGAACGTGCGTCCTTCGCCGCGCAATTCGCTGAAGCACCCCGGGCGAACACGTCCTATTCGGCGCTGGCGATGCGGCTGACGCTGGCGCGGGAGCGTGTGCTGTCAGCTCTGGGGCTGCGCAGCCGGTCGGCGAGCGACCGTCAGCGGGACAAGGCGCTGCGTCATCTGCGGGCGGAGACGGTCACGCCGGGCACGGCCCCGGTGCCGTCCTGGCACCGTTTGATGTCGCGCGTCAGCCGCCATGGGCCGAAAGCGCCGTACGCGTTACCGCAGAGTGTGTCGCTCGGCGTGCATCACACGGCCAATATGGCCTTCTACGCGCGGATATGTGAGGCCGCCGAGGGCCAAGCGCTCTGGCTTCGGACGGGGGCGTCTGTGGCGGAGGTCACGGACCGAACGTCGGAGGCGCGCGGTGCCGGTGCTGCGCCGGCGGGCAGTGACCCGGCGCTGGGCGTCGCGCCGCCGGCAACTGCGCTAGGGGCCCCCGCGCCCGAGGCCCCCGCGCCCCAGGCAAATGCGCCGCAGCCGACTCCGCAGCGGTGTCCTGCCGCCCGCTCTACATCGGAGGTGCGCCATGTTTGTCAGTGACGAACTGGTGTTCCTGCACCTTCAAAAGGCGGCGGGCACCCGTGTTGTGGACGTCTTGGCGCGGACCTTGCCAGGACGTGTCACGCCCGGCCACGATCCGCTGCGCACAGGCGCGCGGGGGCGGGCCGTCGCTGCGGCGATCCGGGATCCCTGGGATTGGTACGTCTCGCTCTGGGCCTATGGCGCCATGGGCAAAGGCGGGGTCCGGGGCCACGTGACCCAGTCCCACAGCGCCTTCTACAGGCAAACATTGCGTGCTGTCGCCACCGGTCGCCTGCGCCCGGAGGATGCCTGGCGCTGTCTGCGCCGGGACCGCGACCGCGATCCGCGCGCCTGGGCGGCGCGATACGCGGCCGGCGGCGTCCCAGCCGAGGAGGCCGCGCGCTTCCGTCACTGGCTACGCGCTGTTCTAACGTCGCCCGGCGCGGGCCATCTGCCCGGCCTTTACCCGGCGCTGCCCCTGTGCGGGCAGGTCGGGTTCATGAGCTACCGTGTTCTTTCGCTGTTCGTCGAATGGTCGGAATGGTGCCGGGCCCGACGGCGCATCCGCACGCCATCGGACGCGCTCGACATCTTGGCGAGCGCTTCGATCCTCACCCACGTTTTGCGCTGCGAGCGCCTGGAGGCGGATCTGGATGCGCTCCTGCGGACTCTTGGTCACGTTCGCCGCATGGGTGGGCGTGGGGATAGGTCCACGGAGGGTACACGCCCCAACAGGTCGCTCCGGCGCGACTTTACAGAGTATTACGATGCCGAAACGGTGGCGCTTGTTGCGCAAAGGGACAGGCTGGTCGTCGAAGCCTTCGGCTACCGCCCGCCCGAGCTGACGCGGGCGACAGCCCTTACTCCAGCGGGCCGCAGCGTGCCGACCATGTCCGGTGCCTGGCGGGTCCCTGCATGACGCGCGTTCCGGCCCTCGTCAGCATTGCGGCCATGGCGCTTCTCGGGGCGCTGCGGCGCGGCTTCGGCCTGATCGGGATGGCTGTGTTGACGCGGCTTCTCACGCCATCCGAGGTGGGCGCCTACGCCTTTGCCCAAAGCGCGGGGCAAACGTTTGTCGGGCTGATGCGGCTCGGCGCCCTGCAGGGCCTGCACGTCGCGCTGTCGCGCAGGTCGGAGGATGACCGCGCCGAGATCGGGGATCTGATCGGGGGTGGGTTGACCCTCGTCGCCGGGATTGCCCTGGTCGGATGTGTGGGGATGCTCGCGCTGGCCGACCCGATCGCGCACCGGCTTTTTGGCGCGCCGGAACTGGCCCCGGTGATGGCGGCAGCGGCGGTGTTCTTTGCGGGGCAGTTCCTGTCGCGCGGGGTTTATGTGGTCTATGCCGGGCTCGATCAGTTCGTTGCTTACACACGCTGGGCGACCTGGGTCGGCGCTGCCACACTTGGAACAACCGTGGCAGGGGCCGTGCTCGTCGGGGTCGAGGGGGCGATCTGGGGGCTGGCCCTTGGCACGCTCGCGGGCGTGCCGATCCTGGCCGTCGGGCTCGACCCTGTTCTGCGGCAGGCGCGCCTCCGCCCTCGGATATGTCTGCGCCGCGATCACCTGCGGCAGATCTTCTCGATCGGCCTGCCGTTTTACGGCGCGGGCATCTTCATGGTGCCGGCGGTGTTCGCGAGTCAGGGTGCGGTCAGCCGATTTGGCGGAGTTTCCGATCTGGCCGACTTGCGTATCATCCTTGCGCTAATGGCGCTGGTGCAACTCGTGCCGCAAGCGGTCTCCGGCCCGGTAATCTCGCTTCTGTCCCGACGCGAAGGCGGACAGGCGGGAGCCGGGCGCGCGGCGGCGTTCGTACATATGAAGTGGCTTTGGATCGTCGCGCTCATGGGCTGCAGTGTCCTGGCCGGAGCCTGGCCCGTCGCGGTGACGCTCTTCTTTGGCCCCGGCTATCCAAACGCTGTCTTGCTCGGGCCGCTGGCCCTGGTGTGCTTTATCCCGACCATTGTCGGGACGGCGCTGTCGGCGGGTCTGCTTGTCGGCGGACGCACACGGCCCATGCTTGCTGTAGGGTTCGTCGAGGGCGCGATCATGGCAGGCATGGCGTTCGTACTCGTGCCACGGGCCGGTCTCGCGGGGTTCCTCGTGGCGCAGGGGGCGGCGAGCACCGCGGCGCTGCTGGCCTGGCTTGCGGTTCTCGCCGCCCAGACCGGAACGACTCCTTGGCGTCGCTGGATGGGGCCGCTCGGCGCGGGAACACTTCTGTTCGGCGGCACCGTTGTCTTGCACCTGAACTCGGCGGCGCAAGGCGGGCCAGAGGGCCAGGCCCTGCTTTGGCTGCCGCTGGTGATGGGGGTGCTCTCAATCTGTGCGCTCGCGGAGGACGAGCGTTGCTGGCTCAGGGCCCGCATCCGCATGGTCGTCGCACGTCTCCGGCGCCGGGGAGGCGTGATCTCGTGAGGGTCGCGATCGCGTCGCTCGGCCGGTTTCACGTGCTCGATCTGGGGCGCGAACTCGCCGCGCAAGGCGAGGACGTACGCTTCTACTCCTATGTGCCGCGCCGACGGGCGGAGCGCTTTGGACTGCCGGGCGCGGCGCATCGTGGATTGCTGCCCTTCGTTGCGCCGCTTCTGGCATGGCAGCACAAGGCGCCGCGCCTCGCCCCTGGTGCGCAGGAAAAGGCGATGGCCCATGCGCTGGACGCCGCCGTGATCGCGCGGCTGGCGCCCTGCGACGTTTTCATCTGCATGTCCGGGATGTACCTGGCCGCTGCGCGCTATGCCAAAGAGCGGTACGGCGCGCGGATCTATCTGGAGCGGGGCAGCCAGCACATCTGCGCCCAGCGACGTCTGCTGCGTGCGGCCGGCGCGGCGCGTCAGCCGAGTGATTTCATCGTCGCGCGCGAATGCGAAGGCTATGCCCTGGCGGACCGGATCGTTGTGCCGTCGACGCCCGTGGTCGAGAGTTTCGCCAGAGAAGCACCGCATCTCACCCGAAAGCTGTTTCTCAACCCGTACGGGGTGGATCTGGGCCTCTTTCCGCAGGGCGAGGCACGACCGGCCGGGGGGGCGCCACGGGTGCTCTTCGTGGGGGCGTGGTCACGACGCAAGGGCGTCGACGTGCTGGTGGAGGCGATACGGCGTCTGCCGGCCGCCCGCCTCACCCATGTCGGCGGGCCGGGGGATGCGCCGTTTCCGAAGAGGGATGCACAATTCGAGCAGGTTGGCCCCGTGCCGCAATGGCAGTTGGCCACCCATTACGCGCGCGCCGACGTGTTCGTGCTGGCGTCGCGCGAGGAGGGGCTGGCGCTGGTCCAGCCGCAGGCGTTGGCCTCGGGGCTGCCGGTGGTCTGCACGACGCAGACGGGCGGGGCCGATCTGGGGCTGTCGGATGAGCTTCGGGCACGCATCAATGTGGTGCCCCCGGGGGATGCAGGCGCGTTGGCCGATGCCCTTTGCACCGCACTCGCCGCGCCTGCCCGTGGACCCCTGCCGGAGGCGGACCGACAGCTGCTCTCCTGGTCGGCCTATGGTGCCCGCTACCGAGCCCAGCTGCTGGCCGATGTCGATGGACGGCTCGCTGCATGAGCCTCGATGAGGCCGTTTTCCGTGTTCAGGAGGTGGCGCCCCCGCGCGTCATCAGTTGCCAGATCGTGCCTTGCGTCGACGATGCCGCCGCCGGCCCGACCTACTCCGTCCTGTCGCTGGCGGCGGCGTTGCGCCTGCACGGACACGGTGCCGAGACCTGGGCGGTGGGGCGGCGCCCGCCGGAGCCCGGCCTGCGGATCTTCGCACCGGGCGCAGGGGTCCTGACCCGGTTGACCGCATCGCCCGAGATGCGCCGCGCGCTGTGGGACGCCTTGTGGGAGGAGACCGTGCTGCACAGCCATGGTCTCTGGCTCTTGCCGAACCTCTATCCGGCCCGCATCGCGCGGCGCCATCGCATTCCGCTCGTCATCTCGCCCCGGGGCATGCTGAGCGCGGAGGCGCTGGCCTTCTCCGCGGCGCGCAAACGGGCGATGTGGGCGCTGGCCCAGGGGCGCGCATTGCGGGGTGCCGCGTGCTTTCACGCGACCAGCGAGGCCGAGGCCGAAGATATCCGCCGTGTCGGGTTAACCGCGCCAATCGCGATTCTGCCCAACGGGATTGATTGCACCGCCCCCGAAGCGACCCCGACGCGCACGATCCTTCATCTCGGCCGGCTGCATCCCAAGAAGGGCATCGACCGGCTGATCGACGCCTGGGCCAGTGTCGCCCCCGCGCACCCGCACTGGCGGCTGCGGATTGTCGGCCCGTCCGAACAGGGGACCCGGACCGCGCTGAAGGCGCAGGCCCATGCGCTCGGGGCGCCGCGCGTCTCGTTCGAGGACGCGCTGCACGGCGCCGAGAAGGCTGCGGCTTTTCGCGACGCCGGGCTCTTCGTGCTGCCTTCGCTGAATGAGAATTTCGGCATGGTCGTGGCTGAGGCGCTGGCCGCCGGTGTTCCGGTGGTCACGACCCGTGGCACCCCGTGGTCCGGCATGGAGCAAGCGCGCTGCGGCTGGTGGGTGCCCCACGGGGTGCCACCGCTGGCCGAAGCGCTCGACGCAGCGTTGCGCCTGCCCGACGCCACCCGCCGCGCGATGGGAGACCGTGGCCGCAAATGGATGGCGCGCGACTTTGGCTGGGACGGGATCGCGGCGCAGATGGCCGACGTCTATGCCTGGCTGCTGGCCAAGGCGCCCCGGCCGAAATGTGTTGTGGACTGAGCGACCGAACGCATGACTTCCAAATCGGCACTCCCCGCACTCCGGATCGACACGGGCGCAAACCGGGCGTCCCGCAAGTGGACCCGGCGGGAGCAGGCCGCGCGCGTGCTCTGGGCCCTGGCCCTGCCGCTTTTCCGGCTCTCTCCAAGGCCCCTATGGGGGTGGCGGCGGGCGCTCCTGCGCCTTTTTGGCGCGCGGGTCGGGGCCGGAGCTCATGTTTATCCCGACGTTCGGATCGCCATGCCGTGGAACCTTTCGCTGGGGGACAATTGCGCCGTCGGCGCCCAAGCCATCCTCTACGCCCTTGGGCCTATCCACATCGCAGACCGGGCGACCATTTCGCAATACGCGCATCTCTGTGCCGGCAGTCACGACTGGCGCGACCCGGCAATGCCGCTGACCAAGCCTCCGATCGCCATTGGCGAGGACGCTTGGGTCTGCGCGGACGCATTCGTCGGACCGGGCGTGGCCGTCGGGCCCGGTGCGATTGTGGGCGCGCGGTGCGTGCTCATGTCGTCCTGCCGGGCAGGGGCGATCATGGCCGGCAACCCGGCACGCCAGATCGGACGGCGCGACGGGGGCAACGGCCCTTGTGCCGCGCGTCCGGGTGCGGATCGACCTGTGAAGGAGGGCATCTCCAGTGCCTCGCAGCCCCTCCAGCTTCAGAGGGGGCGCCGACCGTGAGCCGCGTGACCGTCGTCATCCTGACGCTGAACGAGAGCCGCCATATCGAGCGGGCGCTGCGGTCTGTTGCGAGCTTCGCCGATCGGGTCCTCGTGGTGGACAGCGGTTCGAGCGACGACACCGCGGACCGCGCGCGCGCCCTTGGTGCCGAGGTGCGTCTGCACCGCTTCGTCAATCACGCCGACCAATTCAACTGGGCGCTGACGCAATTGCCCGCTGAGACGGAGTGGGTCCTTCGGCTCGATGCCGACGAGGTGGTGTCCGAGGCGCTTGCGCGGGACATCGCAGCCCGCTTGCCCGGGCTGTCATCGCAGGTGGCCGGGCTGACGGTGCCGCGCCGCATCGTCTTTCTCGGACACCCTATGCGCTATGGCGGGGTCTGTCCGACCCATGTGCTGCGGCTCTTTCGCTATGGGCGCGGGCGCAGCGAATCGCGCTGGATGGATGAGCACATCGTCGTGGACGGCGCCGTTGAATGGCTCGGGGGCGAGCTGATCGACGACAACCGCAATCCGCTCGGGTGGTGGATCGACAAACACAACGGCTATGCCAGCCGCGAGGCGCTTCAGCTTTTACTGGCGCAGGCCAGTGCCGCGCCGCGCCCCGGGCGTCCTCCGCCTGGCGTCGGTAAGGCCGAATTTGCGGACCCTCAGGGTGCGCTGGCCCGCCGCACCGGGGTAACGCGCTGGTTCAAGGATCGCGTTTACGGGCGCCTCCCGGTCAGTCTGCGCGCTTTGGCGTATTTCCTCTATCGCTACCTGCTGAGGGGCGGGTTCAGAGACGGCTTCCCAGGGCTCGCATTTCACGCGCTGCAGGGGTTCTGGTATCGCTTTCTCGTCGACGCAAAGCTCTACGAGGCGCGCGCCCACCTTGCGCTGGGCGGGGGCGACCTGACACGCACCGCGCGGGATGTGCTGGGCATCGACCTGTCCGGCTCTGCTGCGGGCGCCGGTCGGCCTCGGGTCGACCGAGCGCGCGCCCCAAGCCGGGCGCCGGACACGTCCCCCCGGGACGGTGCCCCACCCCGCCGGGGCGCTGCGGTCGGCCACGCTGTCCTTTCCCCGGTGGATCATCCCTGACATGACCCGCGCGGACATATCGCGTCCCCTGGTCTGCCGCGCTGCCAGTTATCGCCTGCGCGTGGCGCGCGCCCCGCGATGCTAGTCTCCATCGTCACCGCCGTGTGGAACCGTGCCGCAACGATCGGCCAGTCGATGGCGTCGGTCCGCGCACAATCCTATCCGCAGATCGAGCACATCCTTCAGGACGGAGGCTCGACAGACGGGACGCTGGAGGTCATCGCGGCGCAGTCCGACACGCGCACAGAGCTCGCCTCCGCCCCCGATTCGGGCCTCTATGATGCGCTCAACAAGGGCATTGCGCGTGCGACGGGCGATGTGATCGGCCTTGTCCACTCCGACGACTATCTCGCGGCCCCGGACGTCCTGGCGCGCGTCGCCCGCGTTTTCGAGGATCCGCAGGTCGACGCCGTCTACGGCGATCTCGACTACATCACACCGCAGGGAGACCGGCTCGTGCGATCCTGGCGGTCCGGGCCTTTCGAGCGCTCCTCCCTCTGGCGCGGGTGGATGCCTCCGCACCCGACGCTGTACCTGCGCCGCCGCGTGCTTGCGGCGCATGGCACCTTTGACACCAGCTTCCGCATCTCCGCCGACTACGACGCCGTACTGCGCTACTTTTCGCAGCCCGGGTTTCGGGCCGTCCATATCCCGTCGGTCTTTGTGAGGATGCGCGTCGGCGGCGCCTCCAACGCCTCCCTCGGTCGCGTCTTGGTCAAAAGCCGCGAGGATTATCGCGCCCTGCGCAAGAACCGTATCACCCCCGCAAGCCTGGCGCTCGCGGGAAAAAACCTCAGCAAAATAGGGCAATTCGCCCGTTTCGGTGCGCCAGTGCCGCCAACCATCGCCCAAAAGGAAACCGCATGACCAAACGCGCACTCATCACCGGGATCACCGGTCAGGACGGCTCCTATCTGGCGGAGTTCCTGCTGGAGAAGGGCTACGAGGTCCATGGCATCAAGCGCCGGGCCTCGCTCTTCAACACCCAGCGGATCGACCACATTTACGAGGACCCACATGCTTCGGACCCGCGGCTGAAGCTCCATTATGGTGACCTGACGGACACCTCGAACCTCACGCGCATCCTCGCGGAGGTGCGTCCCGATGAGGTCTATAACCTCGGCGCCCAGAGCCATGTGGCGGTTAGCTTCGAAGCTCCCGAGTACACCGCCGATGTCGACGGGATCGGTACGTTGCGCCTGCTTGAGGCGATCCGGTTTCTCGGGCTCACGGACACGCGGTTCTATCAGGCGTCGACGTCGGAGCTCTACGGCCTTGTTCAGGAAAGCCCGCAACGCGAGACCACCCCGTTTCATCCCCGTTCACCCTACGCTGTTGCCAAGCTCTACAGCTACTGGATCACGGTGAACTACCGCGAGGCCTACGGAATGTACGCCTGCAACGGCATTCTCTTCAATCACGAGAGCCCGCGGCGCGGCGAGACGTTTGTGACGCGCAAGATCACGCGGGGGCTGGCGCATATCGCGCTGGGGTTGGAGCCTTGCCTGCACCTGGGCAATCTCGATGCACGCCGCGACTGGGGCCATGCGAAGGATTACGTCGAGATGCAATGGATGATGCTGCAGCAGGAGCACCCGGAAGATTACGTGATTGCCACGGGTCAACAATACTCCGTTCGTGACTTCGTGTGCTGGTCGGCGGCCGAACTGGGCCTGGAACTGGCGTTTGAGGGAGAGGGCGTTGCGGAAACGGGGCGTGTGGTACGCAACATCTCGAACCGGGCGCCCGGGGTCAGGGAGGGAGACGTCATCGTGCGGGTGGATCCGCGGTATTTCCGTCCCGCGGAGGTCGATACGCTGCTGGGAGATGCGGGCAAGGCGCACGCGCGGCTCGGGTGGCGGCCTCGCATCACGGTGCGGGAGATGTGCGCGGAGATGGTCACCGAGGACGTCAAGATTGCGCAACGGCACGCCCTGCTGCGGGAGCACGGGATGGCAGTGCCCGTGGCGCTGGATGCATGAGATGTCGTGGCCGGGGGTGCTCGCCGGGCGTGCAGACGGTCCGCTTCGGAACGCGCAGCGTCGCTGGGGCCTCGAAGGGGCCACGGACGTCGATGGAAAGGGACGCATGAGGCCGCTGGCGCTGGGCCGCGTTTTCCTTGCAGGTCACGGCGGAATGGTCGGGGGCGCGCTGCACCGGGCGCTGTGCGCAAGAGGGGTCGCTGAGCGGGATATTCTCACCCGCTCTCGCGCCGTGCTTGACCTGACCGACCAGACCGCTGTGAACGCCTTTTTTCACGAAGCGCGGCCTGACACGGTACTGCTCGCGGCAGCCAGGGTCGGCGGGATTCTGGCCAATGATACATTCCCGGCCGAATTTCTCTACGAGAACCTGATGATTGAGGCGAATGTCATCCATGCCGCCCATACCGCGGGGATCGCACGGCTCCTCTTCCTCGGCTCGTCCTGCATTTACCCGCGCGACGCGCCGCAGCCGCTGGCCGAGGAGGTGCTGCTCACCGGGGCGCTGGAGCCGACCAATGCGCCTTACGCGCTGGCCAAGATCGCCGGGATCAAGCTCTGCGAGGCCTACAACCGACAATACGGGCACGATTATCGTTCGGTCATGCCGACCAACCTTTATGGCCCGGGGGACAACTTTCACCCTGAGCACAGCCATGTCCTGCCCGCCTTGATCCGCAGGTTTCATGAGGCGAAGGACGAGGGCGCGGCCAGCGTCACGCTGTGGGGGACGGGTATGCCACGGCGCGAGTTTCTCCATGTCGACGACATGGCCGCGGCCGCGCTCCACGTCTTGGGCCTGTCAGCGGATGCCTACGCGGCGCACACCGCACCCGGTCGCAGCCACCTGAACGTCGGAACGGGCGAGGATATGACCATTCGTGCTCTGGCCGAGCTCGTGGCGTCGGTGGTCGGGTATCGGGGACGGATCCTCGCGGACCCGACAAAGCCCGATGGCACTCCGCGCAAGCGTCTGGACACACGGCGGCTTACGGACCTGGGTTGGCGGCCCCGCATTGCCCTCGCCGACGGGATCGCCGAGACCTATCGCTGGTTTCTGGAGCATCGGGCACATGCGCGCGCTTAGAGTATCTCGCGGCCCATCCATTTCATCGCGCTTCAAGCCTTCCGTTCGGCGCGAAGCCGATGGGCAGCGAGCGTTGCACCCGTTCAGGCGCGTCATGCTCTAGCGCGCACATCCCCATCACGGGGGATCGCGCTGCGGCTCCGACGTTATGCGCGCCTGACCGCGGCGTGCCCTTGGCTTTCAGGATGTCCGCGCATCGCACGTGCAGCGGTGTTCCGCGCCTTTGCCCGAGCCACCGCGAGGCTGCGCCGTGGCTCGCGCGTGGTTGAGGGCTTTCGGCCGGGTTATGCGACCTCCAAGAACGTGACGCTCAGGTCATACTGACCGGTGAAGTTGCCCTCGTAGGCGTCGGCCACGACATAGAGCACTTCGCCCGGAAACCCTTCGAGCACGATCTGCGAGTTGAGCGTGCCGTTGCTGTCGTCATTCGTCGCCAGAACGGCCCCCGCGCTGTCGAGCACCGCCAGGAACGGATCATTCAGGGGCGATGGACCGGCGCCATCCAGGCGGAAGTCAAAGATCCCGCCGGCGCCCGCAAAGAACGCGTAGACATCGACATCGCCCAACGTGTCGATCGTGCCGCGCACAGGCACGCCCACTTGCACATTGGCAGTCGTGGAGATGTCGTCGGCGACAATGTCGCCCGGATCTCCGGCGGTCAGGTCCAGCGTGTAGGTGCCGGCGTCGCGCTCAAGATCATAGGCCTGGGCGCGGATGAAATGCGTGCCGCTCTCAAAGGCCGTGAACGTCAGCTCCGCATTGACGCCCGCACCGCCATCGTCGTCGAAGGTGAGATAGGAGCCCGAGGGGGCGAAGAGCTCGACATAGGGGTCGAGGAGCGGGTCTGGCCCGCTCGACACCATCGAGATCGTATAGCTCTGACCGGCGGTCGCCTGAAAGCCCACCACGTCGAGGTCTCCCGGCTGGTCGATCGTGCTCGACAGCGACTGGCCGGGCGACAGGAACGTCGTGGTCGAGCCATCGTCGGCGATATCGCCCGTGACGGTGCCGAGGCTTTGCGAGGTCAGCGTGTAGCTGCCGGTCCCAAAGTCCGAATAGGCGCCGGC
>JBCCYI010000125.1:0-13319 GCA_039189975.1 Pseudomonadota bacterium | reverse complement strand
GTGCGCGCCGCCAACCAGCGTCGCGCAGGGTACAGATGTCGCGCAGGGTACAGATACGGATGAGGCGCAAGACGCATCCGTCGTCGTCAATGGGGTTCAGACCAAAGTGCTGCGCCGAGCGGCCTCTCGTGGAGGGCCGATTGGCCCGACTACCCGTTTCAGCGAATTCGATCGGGAGATCGTCGTCGAAGCGGAGAACACCTCCGGGACGCGCCGAACCACGCGGTTCGACATTCGTGCGATCGAGGCGCCGGGGTACGAGAGCGGGGCGTCGATCTACCGAAATCCTGGCAGTTTCAGCCTCGCGCCCGGGCAAAGTGGCACCATGACCTTGGGCATGGGCGACACACTTTCGCCCGGAACGTTCGACCTTGTGGTGACCGCGGATGGGATGGAGCGGATTATTCCAATCACTGTCACGTCTCAGCACCCCCTCGCCACCGTCGTGGACGATATCGCAGAAGACGCCCTTGGGCCCAACGTGGCTCTCGCCGCGCTTGGGGCGCGCGTTACCGTTTCGTCAAGTTGGGACGACATCCCATCCGGGCATCGGTTGATCGACGGCTTCAAATGGATCCGCGACCCGGAGCGCAATGGGCAGTGCCTGAACTGTGGCTGGGCCACGAAACGCGGCGATCCGCGGGCGCAGGTGACGATTGACTTGCCCGGCGACCGGCCTGTCGAGATCGCGACGGTTGTCGTCGATACCACACAGTTTTGGCCGAATAACCGCAACTGGGATTGGGTCACCGGCTGGCTGCCGAAGAATGTCTCGGTTGCGGTCTCGGAGACGGGCGCACCGGGCGGTTTCCAGGAGGTCGCGACGGCTCGGCTGCAACGGGACCGCATCCGGCAAGCGATCGCGCTGCCTGCGGGGACAACGGCGCGACACGTGCGTCTGACGGTCTTGGAGAATGTCTCCGGCGGTTCTGAGGCGGCGTTTGTCGAGCTGGAGGTGCGAGAGGCGCTGGACGCAGACCCGTCGATCCTAGAGGAGATCGACCGCGACATAGCACGGCCTGCCTTGGGGGGCGCGGTGGTCCGCTACACGGGATATGCCGATGTCTGGACGGCCGCGCGCCTCTTTGATGGGATCCCCACCTCCTGGGGCGCGGCCGATGCCTATTTCCCCCAGGATTTCACCATCGCCTTCCGCCGGGACCGGCGCGCTGAGATCGACCGCGTCGAGCTTGTGATGGACGACGACACCCAATACAGCGCCCAATGGCCCTCCGAAGTGGCCATCGCGCTCTCCGACCATCCGATTGAGGGGTTCGAGGAGGTCGCGCGTGTCTCGGTCCGGCAAGAGCCGGGTGCGACGACCATCCCGATTGGCGCGGCGGCAAGCTACGTCAAGGTGCGCTTGCTCGACAATCACGGGGCACCAGTCACGAACCTCGGCGAGATCCGCGTGATCGAGGACCGCCGCGCGCCGTCGGTTCTGGCGAGCACGGCGGCGCGCGAGGCCCCCGGTGCGGCCGGCGACAAGGTTGCCGACCTCGCTAGCGCCCGGCAGGAGGCTGAGCCCAACAACAGCCGGGAGGAGGCCAATCTCCTGGCGTTTGGTGAGACTTTGCGCGGCCGCATTGATCCGCTGGGGGAGGTGGATGTCTTCCGGCTTCCGCAGCTTGATCCCGCGGCCACGGCGCTCACGCTGGCCTACAGCGGGCGGCCCTATATTCGGCATGAACTTGCGCTGCTCGACGCGGAGGGCGCTGTGCTGAGCCAGTTCGACCCCGGGGACTTCCCCGCGGCCGATGCACGCCTCTCGTTTCAGGTGGATGGCTCCGAGAGCTTTTTGCGCCTGACCGAACCGCCAGCCACCGTTGTGGTGATCTGGGATACGAGCGGGAGCATGCAGGGTCGAGAGGCGGATCTTGAACGGGCGGTGCGCGACTACATTCGCCTTGCTCCGGCCAGCCAGGAGCTCGCCCTTGTGCGCTTCAGCAACAGCGTGCAGACGCTCGGTGGGTTCTCGTCCGACAAGGCGGAGCTGGCCGGACGCCTCGCCGGGCAGTTCGCGCCCAACGGTGGCACCAGTCTCTATGATGCGGTGCTGGAGGGTCTCGATCTCCTCAAGGACCGGCCCGGCAACCGCGCGATCATCCTGATGACTGATGGCAATGACACCAGCCGCACCTGGCTCGGCGATGTCTGGACAGAGCTCGAGCGCAATCGCGTCCGGCTCTACACGATTGGGCTTGGCGACGGGTTGCGAGAATACTCCCAGATCCTGGCCAGCACAGGCGAACGGCTGCTGGGACACCTCGCGGCGGGCACCAACGGGCGCAGCTTCTTTGCGACCGAGAGCTCCGCGCTGCGCGATTTCTACGCGCAGATCGCGGGCGAACTGGCCGCGCCAGCGGCCTATCTGCTGACCCCGACGGAGGAGATCGGCGAAGGCCTGATCCAGGTGGCTGCGGTCGGCGAGCAGGTGCCGAGTGCGGCAATGCCGGCGGTGCATGTCATCTTCGATGTCTCGGGGTCGATGTCCGAGGGCCTGCCGGACGGTGGACGCCGGATTGATGCGGCAAAGGCAGCTATGTTCACGACCCTTGAGTCCTTGCCCGATGGAGCGCCTTTTGGCTTGACGGTCTATGGCGCGCGCATTCCCGAGCGGCCGGACAAGGCGCTTGCGTGTTCCGACATCGTGACCGTGCAGAGCATTGCACCGCTCGACAAGGCGCCAGTCGGTCAGTTCATCGGCGATCTCACGCCGCGGGGTGGGACGACCCCATTGGCCCGCAGCATTGCACAGGTGGTGGAGGGGTTCGGTGCCGAGTCCGGCGGCATCATTGTGGCGATCACGGACGGCATAGAGGAGTGCGATCCCGAGCCCCTTGTCACCGTGGATGCGCTGAAATCTCGAGGTCTTGAGCAGATCGAACTCAATGTGATCGGCTTCGACCTGAGGGACGCCGCATCGACCCAGATGATGCGGCGGATCTCGGAGATCGGAGGCGGCACCTATTTCGATGCGTCGGACGGGGATGCAGTCGCCACCGCGCTGAAGACGGCCATCGCAGCCAGCTATCGCGTGCGCGATGCCGCCGGAGCGGTCGTGGCCGAGGGCAAGATCGACAGCACCCCCCAACCGATGCCGCCGGGGGTCTACACAGTCGAGATCGCAGCAGCGGATGGCGCGCATCGCCTGTCTCAGGTCCGCGTCGAGGCCGGCAAGCTGACCCGGCTGGAAGTGAACAAGGCCGGCCGCGAGATGGACCTCTCCGTGACGGCTCCGCGTGCCTATGATCCATTCGTGGAATGTGGGCGGCCCGCGGCCCGCCTGGGCGCGGAAGGCCGCGCCCGTCGGGTGCAGCAAAAGCTCAACGCGCTGGGCATCGACGTTGGCAAGGCGGATGGCGTGGTCGGGTCCGGCACGCGTCGCGGCATGGCGGCCTTCGCCGAGGCGCACGGCCTCGTTGTCGAGACGGAGGCCACGCTGCGCCTCGAACAGCACCTCGATTGTGTGGTCGGCGAGGGCGCGCCCTTTGCCGGAACGCCGTGACCGTGGAGCCTGGTGCCGCCGGGCCTGCGCGCCGCGCGGGCGGTGCCAAGATCGGCCTCGGAGTGAGGCTGACTTTCCGCCCGCCCCAGTCCAGCGGCACCTCCTGCGGGCCGCTCCGGAGCCAAGAGGCCCCCACGGAGCAACACGGCTGCCAGCACCTCGTCATCGAGCGTCCAGCGCACTTTGGCGGGCCCGACGCGCGCGCATTTCGATATCCGCGCAGGTCGATCTCGGCCGCCACCGAGGCACGGGACATCTGCTCCGCAAGCCCCGGCATCGTGCCGCAAGGATCGTCTTCGGTGCCTCTGCCGCCAATGGCCACAATTCGAGGAGTGTGACCCATGACGCTGACGAAGGCGCATCTGGCGAAGACCGCGCAGGCGCTGCAACGGGCCGGTCGCGCCGCCCTTCTTTCCCTGACGTGCCTGGCGCTCGTGCTCCAGTCCACTGTGTCTCCGGCGCTGGCGCAGAGTTTGCCGAGTTTTGGCGGTGGGTCCCAGACGACGGAGCAGGGGACGGGCCAAGGCGGCTTCGGAAATCTTCTGGGCGATGGTCTCGGGGCGCTTGGCGTCGCGCCCTCTGCCCCTGACGCCACGCCCGAAGGGTCCGGATCTTCTGGTTCGGATGCGACGACGACCGTCATGCCGAACACCAATCTCTTCGGCTTCGAGTATCGCAGTGTTCCGGCCCCCGCGGACGTAGCCGCGTGTCAGCAAGCCTGCATTGATGATGCACAATGCCTGGCGTGGACACACATCGCAGCGGGGATCATGGGACCGGAGGCGATGTGCTCGCTGAAGGACCAAGTGCCCGCCGAGAGCGAGAACAGCTGTTGCGTTTCGGGTGTCAAGGAAGAGACAACCGGCGCGATCGAAAGCGATCCCTCGGCACCCAGTGCCGAGGCAAGCGCGGCGGGGCGGTTCTCGCGGGATCTCGCCGTTCTGGCGAGCGAGCTGCGCACGGGCCACGCGCCAAACCCCGAGGAGCGGGACGCCATTGCATCGGCCCTGGACAATGATCCGGAGCGCCTGGCGGCATGGGTGCGCGACGCCGTCCGTCTCGTGCCTTACTCCGGCAGTCTGAAGGGCGCGCAGGGGGCCCTCGTGGAAGGCGCGGCGAACGGGCTCGACAGGGCGTTGGTGCTCGGCGATCTGCTGCAACGCGCGGGGTATGGCGTGACGCTCGGCAGAACTCGGATTGCCGAGAGGGAGGCCGAGCAGCTTTTTGCCCGCTCCAATGCCGCTGCACCGGACCCGCAGAACGCGATCCCTTCGCGTCTGGGGCTGATCGGCTCTCTTGCGGAAAATGCGGACGGTGACAGCTTCTTGCGCCGCATGGCCAACACGGCGCTGCTCGCCACCCCGTCCGACGTCGCAAGCGGGATGATCGCGGTGGGGGCACCCCTCGACCGGGCAGAAACCGCGGCGCAGTTGCGCCAACGCCAGATCGAGACGTTGCGGGAGCATTGGGTGGTGCTGGCGCGCATAGGGGATGTGGAACGCGTGGTCGCTGTGGATGCGGATCTCTTGCCCGACATGCCCGCGCGCCGGTTCGAGCGGGTGGCGTTCCTGGATGTCGTCGACGGGCGCCAACACGCCCAGAACGTCACTATGGAGGTCGTGATCGAACGGCTGACAGCCGGCGAGGTCGTGCAGGAAACGCTGCTGTCCCATGAGTTCACGCCCGCCGACATGCGCGCGACGAGCATCCACCTCGGCCTGGAGCCCCTGGGATTGGAGCCCGGCGCGCTGGCCGGGCTGTCTGACACTGGCGCCAACGCGTTCCTGACGCGCTTGGCTTTGGACGTGGTTGTCTTTCCGACGTTGTCGATTGATGGGCACCAGACAATTGGCCGAGGTGTCGACGCATCGGGGCAGGTCTTCAGCCCGACCGATCGGGAAGCGCTGCGCACGCCTCAGTTCGGGATGAACAGCGGCATAAAGAGCCTCGGTCGGCAGCTCCGGGCCATTACCGACGGCTCCGCGACGAGCGACGTCGCGCCAAACACGTGGCTCGCCGCGTCGCTCCGTTTTCACTACCCGGGCCTGAATGGCGAGAAACGCACGGCGGAGCGGCCGCTTTTTGACGTGCGTGTCCCGGCGCATGGGGATACCCGTCCCGCGAGGTCAGCCGAGGCTGCGGCGACGGCCCTGTGGTCTGATGCGCTGACCCCCGAGAAGATGCGCCTGGTGGGGATGCTGCAATCTGTGCACATCGGCCTGCACACATACCGGTTGCCGCTGACGGCCTATTCGGATGTCCTCTCGCGCCACTTTGCGGCGGTTGCCGAGCTGCTTCCGCAGATCGACGCGGGCCAGACCTTGCGCGACAGCGAAATGCGTCGGCTTGGCCTGTTCTCAGCCAATCTGCTCAATTATCGGATGTCGCGCTTCACGGCGGAAGACGGGCTAGAGACCTTTCTTGCAACGCCGCAGATTGTCCTGGATCGCCGAAGCTTCGCGTGGCGCGGTCGCGAGGGGCAGGATCCAGAGGGGCGTCGCTCGGATCTGGCAGTCTTCGAGCATCTCGACATCGTTGCAGCGGATGTCGACGTGCGCTGGAGCGACGCGGTCTTGCCGGTGCGCGCCCGGATCGAGCAGGGGGTGGCAGACGCCATGGCGGAAACGCTCGCGCTCACGGCTGTGGCGCCTCGCGCCGAAGTGACGACATCCTTGCCCACCACAGCGCACGACCTCGTGACAGTGACGCGGCTCGCGGATCTCGGTGCGCTCTCGGGGATCAGCCCTGCGGCGCGACACCATATGTCCAAGGACATCGCGCAGGGCAACGTCCTGTTTCTGCCGCCCGTTGCACACGACAAGAGGGTGCGCTGGTGGCGCGTCGATCCGAAGACAGGGTCGACCGTCGCGATGCTCGACACCGGCACCGGCGCGACCTTTCTCGAAAGGCTTGTCATGAACGCCGTTGTCGGCGCCGTAATCTCGGGGGTCTTGTGCGAAGCGTTCGAAGCGTGGGCCGTGTCGGATGCGCGTGACCGATGCGGTTTTAGCCCGACCGGGTCGCACAGTCAGGATGCGCATGCGCGCTGTCTCTGGGAGGCCTTTGTGGGCGGGGTCCTGTCAGCTGGCGTTTTCGTTGCGGGGGTTGCGGCGCTGCGCATCGTTGGGCTTGTGGGCAAGGGGTTGCTCGCAGCCCAAGCGATGGGGGGCAGGTTTTGGGCGGGCGCTCGCGCGCTGGCCGGACGCAGCGCGACCTCGGGGGTTGCCTCGGGCGGATCGAGCGCGGTTGGCACGGCGGCGACGGAGGCGACCGGAGCGGCGACCGCGCGGGCTGCGCGCGACCGAGCCGCCGTGCACGCGGCGCAAAACATATATGACGAGCTGCGCAAGAAGGCCTTGGAAGCTCTGCGAAGCTTCGCGGCACGGGACCCCGGAAGCCCGGCAGCAGGGCGATTCTTGGATCAGGCTGAACGTGCGTTCGCGGCATCTCGGGAAGCCTTCGAGGAGCTCACTGCCCTTCAGGCCAGCTACCGAGCCATCTACGGGACAAGCGCGGGTTCAGCGGCAGCGACAGAAACAGCGGCAGCGGCAGCCACCACGCGGCTGCGAGACGAGGTGGCCATGGCTACGGGGGCGGGACTGTTCGGCACGGCGGGCAACACGTATCTGAACTCCCCCGCGCGCGAGGTCTCGGAGAGGGTGACGGATGACGGTTACCGATTGCTCCGCGACTATTGTGACCGGCCGCGCACGGGTGTGCATGACAAGCCGGGCGACCAATGATCCCTGTGGCGGTCCATGGACATGCGCCCGGAATGGGCATCGAGTCACAAGCGGCGCTTGCCGCGCAGGGCACCGCAGCAACTGCGCAGAGGCTTTGGTTTTTCGCGCAAGAGGCTGTAGCCTGCCGCTATTCCGTTTGTGCATTTTGATCTGACGCGGCCCCGTGGACCAACCAGTGGACCAAACCAAAGAACGCTCAGAGAGCCCGAGCGCCGGCCAAGAGGCCGATCCGCGCCTCGGCATTCTGATCAATCAGCAGCGCCGCCGCGCCGAGCTTGCGCTGTCGCGCAGTCGCCTCATCCTGGGCGCGCTCGTGGTGACGATCCTCGCCGGGCTCGCCGCATACGTGATCTTTCCGTTCATCCGCGAGTACTTAGATGGTCGGCGCCTCACGCTCCTCGACAGCCGCGCGGCTGCGTTGACCGTTTCGGCAGACCTAGACGGCCAGCGCGAAGCGTTGCGCGCCGATCTGATCCAGAGGCTGCGCTGGGTAGCGCATGAGGTGGAAGCAGGCTGGATTGAGCCCAGTTCCTTTGCCCAGGTCGTTCCTCTCGGGGAGGGGCGTGTCCTGATCCATGCGATCTGGCATGTGGACCTGCCGCGGACGCGGCTCTTCACTTACGATATGGCCACCGGGCGCGGTGCGCCGCTCCAGGGTGTTTGGTCCGATCAGGAGGGGAACGGGATCACCGTTCTGGTCGAGATGATCCCGCTCAGCGACCGCACTGTGCTGCTCCTGGGCTCGGATGGAGCAATGCGCCATTACGACCCCCAAAGCGGGAGATCTTCCCGCGTGGAGCCGACCGCTGGGCGCTACACCGTGCTCCGTGACGCTGTTGCGATGGGCCCGTCGGAGATGCTGGTCGTTGGCAGCAACGGGGCCCTCCTCATTTACACTCACAACGGACAGGCCAACGGCTATCTGGCGCCCATCGAGGCCGAGACCGACGGTGATACCGGGTTCACCTCTGCGGTACGGCTGGGCGAGGCAGAGGTGTTTCTGACGGCGGAAGACGCCGAACTCTACATCCTCGCCTCGGACTGGCAGGGGCACCAGATCCAAAGGGTGGATACCTCCGCGCTGGCGTTCGACGGCGACTTTGTCACCGCGACGCCGCTGCCAAACGAGCGTGTCCTCATCTATGGAAGACTGCGCAACGCGGCCTGGGGCGCAGCGTCGTGGCGCGTCTTCCTGCTCGACCGGGCCTCCGGGGCGTTGACCGAGCTGCAGGGCACCGCGCCGACAGGAGATCGTATGCTCCGCCCCGGTGCACCGGAAGGTCTCATGGAGCCTGTCGGGGATGTGCAAGGAGGCGCGCGCGCCAGCACACAGGGCATGCTCATGCGCTATGAGATCGAGGGCGAGACCTACCCCGTCTGGCTGCCGGAGGCCGCGGCCGAAGAGAGCTACGCGGCGGAATTCAGCGGTTTTGCGCGTCCGGTGCTCCTGTCGGAGGGGGCGCGTCCCCTGATCGTCCTGCCCGGCCACTCAGACGCCGGCGCCCCGCTCTTGAGCCTCGATCCTTCCAGCGGGGAAACCGGGCCCATGGCGGGCGCGTGGCCCGATGCCGCGCACTACGGCTTTGCTCTCGGCGCCGCGGACGGAACGCGGATCCTGCTCGGTGAGTGGGGCTGGCACTATGACCAGCAGGTGAACATCGCTCGGTTTGACCCCACGGTGCAGACGGTCGTGCCCGTTACCGGTGGCTGGTCGGAGGCGATCTCGGAATTACAAGCGGCGGTGGCGGTCGACGATCGCAGTTTCCTTCTGTTCGGTCGCGATGCGATCGTCGCCCTGACCGACGGGTTCGCCACACGCCTGGAAGGCGAAGCCCCTGTGGCTGACGCTGCAACCATGGCACGGCGTGCCGCAATGATCTCGCCCGTTATCCGGTCGGCGGCCCCTGTCGAGGCGATGTTGGCCGCCTTGGCGCGCGACATCGGCCTTCAGGATTTCGTTAACAATCTTCCCGACGACATCCGCACCACCGATGACATGATCACCCTGGCGGCCGCCCTCTCGGACGTTATCGGCCAGCGCATCGCGGTGCTGGGGCGGCTGACGACGTCGGAGCAGGACCTGCTGGACATCCCCACCGGGCTCTTCGGGCTGAACCAACAACAAATGGCGTTTCGGGACTTCATGGCGATCTGCCGCGGTCAAGGCGCGCTCGAAGAGCCGTCCGCACCGGCGCGCACCAGCGGCGCGGACGCGCCGGGTACGGTGACACTGGCCTGTGCGGAAGCGTGGCAGGCCCAGCTGGACGGGCAGCAATCGAACTGGTGGCAGGCGATCGCGACGCAGGTGCCCCCCGCGATCTTGCTGCTGTTTCTCCTGGCAACCCTTGGCGGCCTTTACAGGTACAACATGCAGCTTTCGGGATTTTACCATTCTCGCGCCGATGCGCTGGAACTCTTGTCCATGAACCGAAGCAAGGACGATATCGAGAAGCTCGGCCGGATCGCCGAGTCTCTCGCGGCGGACCGGATCGAATTCAAGGCGCAGGACATCCCGTCGGCCCAGGCCGCTTCTGTTCTGAGTAGCCTGCTGTCGCGCGGCAGGTGACGGGAGGCCAGAGGGAAGGCGCTGTCTTTTGGTCAGCGGCAGAGGGATTGGGAGTGGAGAGAGACACATGGGGGTATTGAAATGGCGCGATTGATCGTGTGCTGCGACGGGACCTGGAACACACCCGACCAGGAGGACAATGGCGTTCCTGCACCCACAAACGTCTACAAACTCCATTCGGCGATTGCGGCCGCAGACCATGGGCATCCGGAGCAGGAGAGCTATTACCGTGAGGGCGTCGGCACCTCCGGCAATGTTCTGTTGCGGGTGGCGGGTGGCGCCTTGGGAGCGCGGCTCTCGGACGACATCCAAAGTGCTTACATGTGGCTGTGCAAACGCTATCGGCCTGGCGATGAGATTTTCCTTTTTGGGTTTTCGCGGGGCGCTTTCTCCGTGCGAAGCCTGGCGGGGCTGATGTGTCTGTGCGGTCTCTTTGATTTTCGCAGCCACCCGCTTGAGGATAAGGCGGCCTGGGAGGAGCTCAAAAAGGCCTACAAGCATTACCGCGAGAAGCCAAAAAAAGCCTGGGTGCCACAACGGCCCTCTCACCCAAATGTGCCAATCCACTTTCTCGGCGTATGGGATACGGTCGGTGCGCTCGGCATTCCCGATGAGCTGTTTCTTAATTTCTTCGACCGTCCTGATAAGTGGCAGTTCCACAATACCGTCCTGAATGAGAAGGTGAAATGCGCGCGCCATGCCGTTGCGATGGATGAGCGGCGTCAGGCCTTCGCTCCGACCCTCTGGAGCGACGTTGCTCCGGGTCGCGATGTCGAGGAGACGTGGTTTGCCGGTGTGCATGGGGACGTTGGGGGAAGCTATGCGCGTACCGGCCTCGGCGATCTTGCGCTGCAGTGGATGATGGACGCGGCGGGCAAGCGTGGGTTGGTGTTCCGTGATGGCACGCAGGAACAACTGGCGCCTTCTCCCCAAGGGGTGCAGCATGACTCGGTAAAGGGCGTCTTCAAGCGGTTTCGGACCCGTCCACGGACGGTACCCTGCATTAACGAAGAGGCCAAGCCAGCAGAGCATTGGCGGTCTGCCCATCCGTCCGTCCTTCGGCGTCAAGCCAATCCGCCCCTGAGCCGCGCCGACTATTGGCCGACGCGCCGTTTGGTGGACGCTCAAGACGTCACGCGGCAGATCTTCGCGCGCGAACAATGGAACGCGACGGGCCTCTACCTTGAAGCGGGCGTGACCTATGCGCTGGAGGCCCGGGGAGAATGGCTCGACGCCAAGATCCGTGCGACCCCTGACGGCCTGCGCGCAGGGTTCAGCTTGGGCAAGATCGCCTACGGTGCCGCCAGCCCATTCTCGGCGCTTCAGCGCTTTCGCCTCAGCCGGGATAATCCCGCCGCCGCCACGCCCTTTGCCAAGCGTGACCCCAGTCGTCCCTGGATGAGCCTGATCGGTGTTATCGCAAATGGCGAGGGTGTGCAGAAGATGCAACTTGTGCCGCACCAGACGTTCTTCATTGGCAGCGCCGCCAGGCAGACACCGGAACGCGGGGGATACCTCTATTGCTATGCAAACGATGCGTGGCGCTTCTACTTCAACAACCGGGGCAAAGTTGACCTGACCGTCCGGCGCGTCGACGGCCCATAGCACCCGGCAGGCTGCGGCAGCCCGCACCGTGCCCGCAGCGGTACGTCGGCGATCGCGGCGCGCGCTCTACCCGTTGCTGCTGCCACTGCTGGAAACGCGTTCGCTCCAGCGGTTCACGAGGTTGCGCAAGAGTTCCAGCACGACCTCGACAGAGAAACCGGCCAGGAATGCAATGGCCAGCAGGCCAAAGGACTTCACCGGCAAATAGACCATTGTCGCGATCTCGGGGGTAAAAAAGTTGACGACGGTAACACCCGCCAGGGACCCCATCATCAAACGCACGATGGACCGGAAGAACTTCGGATCCGGGTGAATGCGGCTCAACATAAAGCCCAGGGTGTAGACCATCGCTCCGAGCGCCCCGTACAGCGACGGCAGCCACCACGCCGATACCACGATGAAGCGTTGTTCCAAGTCCGTGGCCTGCTCCCTGAGAAAGGCGCGCGTGGCGCTGGGCTGAGGCATGTTCCGGCTATGTGCGAAATCCCGTGCGCAGCGGATATCCTTGATCAATTGATCCCGAAGGCCGACGTCGAAGTGGATCTCCGGGTAGGTGCGTGACGTGCCCGAGGGCGGCACGTTTTTGATCATATCCTCGATCTGTTTCAGGGTCGCGATGACGCGCTCCTCACACATCTCCGGATCTTGCGTCCAGGGCAGGCCCCATCCCCTCGCCGGCATGCTGTTGCGGGCTGCGATCGCGGCGGCTGACGTGGGAAGAGCCGTTTCCGCAGTGCCGGCCAAAGGTGGCGGCTCGGAGCCCTGCGCCGCGCCGGTCGGCTGCGCGCCGGTTGTCGCGCCTCCGGTCTGATCCTGTGCCCCGCTGTCTGTCTTGGGAGGCGTGTCCGATCGTGCAGAGGGTATTGCGTAGTAATTGCCTTGCGCTGTCAGCCTGGGCTGCGCGTCGGGATTGCAGATCACCTCGTACCACCCGCGCCGAGGCTCGCGGACAATCAGCTCTCCCTGACGAACGGCACCCTCTCCTGCTCCTGTCAGAGCCAGAGCGCTTTGTCCCGTTGCAGCCATCCCGTTCGTATCGCCCTGCGCGACCGAGACGGACGCGGGGACCGGCATGTAGCAAACATAACGACCCAGGCGTTCGAGCAATTCTTCCAGAGGGTCCTTGGACGAGACGCTCTTTTCGATGCTCAAGGCGAGCGCGAGGACCTGCTTTTCCACCGACAGGATTTCGTCGAGGTGGGACGCCCCGTCACCCCAAAAGGCCGCGAGCTGGGCGCCATCCCCCTCGTCGCTCTGTGCGATGCGCCCGATCAGCCATGTCAGGTACTCACGCTCCAGCTCGACACGGTCCCGCTCTTCCAGGGCCCGCGCTTCGTGTAGCCGCAATTCAGCATGCTGCGACCAGACCGTGTAATGCGCCGTGAGCAGGAAAATCAGGATTGCAAGGAGCGCAATAATCCCATTGGCAACGCGTTTGCCCCACATGCCCAGTCGATCCCAGAGCCCGGCTACGCTACGCTCATACCGTTTGCGCCGCACAGGGTTTGATTTGCGCAAGTCGACAATGCTGACCGGATAAATCGTGCGAATGACGGAATTGTACTTGGAGCGCAGATCCCGGTATGCCTCCGACGACACGTCGAGTTCTCCTGTCGTCTGCAGCTTTCGCGCGGTTTCGAGCGCGATCAGAAAAGTATCGTCCTTCAGGAGGCCGCAATTCGTCGCGTAATCCTCCACAAGCTCTGCGTCCAACATGAAATCGGAAACAAACTCAGACACTTTGACGGCGGTGTCTGGGTCGGTTTTTTTCCCAGCCGCATCCGGCGACTGCGGAGGGGTGTTTTCAGGTGGATCGGCTGTTTTCGACATCGCTCGTTACCCCAAGATGCCAGAGTACCAAAACCCGCCATACCAACACTCACAATATGTACCCGGG
>JBCCYI010000124.1:0-13360 GCA_039189975.1 Pseudomonadota bacterium | reverse complement strand
GGCGGCGCATCGTGCGCTTCATGAAATCCGTGGGCGACAGTCGCGTCGGCATGCAGCTCGCCCATGCCGGGCGCAAGGCGAGCACGGTCGCGCCCTGGGAAGGCGGCGGTCTCGTTGAGGGGTCCGAGGCGTGGGAGACGGTGGCGCCCTCCGCGGTGCCCTATCTCGACGGTTGGCCCGCCCCCATCGCGATGGACGCCACCGCACTCGACAGGGTCAAAACGGCCTTCGTGCAAGCGACCGAACGTGCTGAGCGCGCGGGCTTCGACCTGATCGAACTGCATGCGGCCCATGGCTATCTCATGCACCAGTTCCTGTCGCCCCTCACCAATCTGCGGACCGATGGCTATGGCGGCAGTCTCGACAACCGCATGCGCTTCCCGTTGGAGGTCTTCGAGGCGGTGCGCGCCGCGTTTCCCAAGGACAAGCCCGTCATTGTCCGCCTCTCGGCGACCGATTGGATCGAGGGCGCGTGGGATGTCGACGATGCGGTCGTGCTCTCCGCGCGGCTCAGAGAGCTCGGCTGCGACATGATCCACGTCACGAGCGGCGGCCTCGACCAACGTCAGAAGATCAAGACCGGGCCGGGGTACCAAATCGAGATGTGCGCCCGGATCCGGCGCGAGGCTGAGGTCCAGACGATGGCCGTTGGCCAGATCACCGAGGCGATCCAGGCCGAGACGATCCTCGCCACCGGACAGGCCGATATGGTCGCCCTGGCCCGCGGGATGCTCTGGGATCCGCGTTGGACGTGGCGCGCCGCGGTCGCCCTCGGGGAAGAGATCGCCCTGCCCGCTCCCTACGCCCGATGCAACCCGGCGCTCCGGGCCAAACCCTTTGTGACACGGCAAGCGAAATGACCCGGCTGTCGGAGAAAACAATCGTCGTCACGGGCGCCTCCAAAGGGATCGGCGCCGCGATTGCGGCGACGATGGTCGCCGGCGGGGCTACCGTGATCGCGCATTACGGCCGCGACCGCGCGGGCGCGGAAGCTGCCGTTCGTAGCGCCGCGCCCGGCAAGGCTCATTTGCTGCAAGCCGACTTCGCGGACATGGCAGAGGTCGATCAGTTCTGGGCCGCCGCGGCACAAGCCTCCAAAGGCCGGATCGACGTGCTCGTGAACAATGCCGGGATCATGCACCTCACAGGCGGCATCGAAGACCCCATCGAAGCTTGGGAGGCCGACTGGGCCGAAGCCATCGCGATCAACGTCCACGCCCCGGCGCGACTGATGCGGCACGCGGTGCGCGGGTGGCTGGGCGCGGGCCAGCCGGGCGCCATCATCGGCATCGGCAGCTGGGTCACGACCCGGGGCAGCTCGAACCCCGGGGCGATCTCCTACGCCGCCTCGAAAGCCGCCATCGCAGCGGCCACCAAGACGGTCGCACGCAATTACGCGGACAAAGGCATCCTAGCCTACGTCATCGCTCCGGGGGTCGTGCGCACCCAGATGTCCGTCGACTCGGCGGCAAAGCTCGGGGGTGAGGACAAAGTGACGGCGGGCCTTCCGCTGGGCGAGTGGATCCCGCCCCAGGACATCGCCGAAGTTGCCGCCTTTCTCGCCGAGGGTCGCGCCCGCCATCTGACGGGCACCACCATCGACGTGAACGGCGCGGCCTACATCCGATGAGCCTATTCGGCAGCGGCTTTCCGCCCCTCGATCGTATCGACGACGCGCTCCAGCTCCTCCATCAGCGGCACCATCCGCGCAACCCGGTCGCGACCTTCCTGCCCGAGGCTCTCGAAAGTGGTGATCGGCGCACGGACGTCGCCGACCGGATGTCCCGCCGCCGCCGCAAGCGCCTTGGAATAACACTGATGGCCATAGAGCGGGTGGCCCTCGGTGATGATCGCATCGAACTTCTGGATCACGCTCTGCACGGCCCAGACGTCGTCCCATCGGCCCTGCTCGGCCCATTCGACGAACTTCACCGACGCGCGTGGAATGTAGTTGCCGTAGGGGTTCACGTAGCCCCGCGCCCCCATCTTGTAGCTTTCGAGCACCTGCTGACCGGCCCAGGGGTTCATCAGCCCGTCGCTCTCGATAAGGATCGCATGGATCCGCTCGATGCGTTGCGACGCTTCCTTGATGTAGCGGATCTGCTCAAAGCTCTTGGTCAGGCGCCCGACGAGCTTGGCCGACATGTCGACGTTCGAGGTGAACGGGTTGTTATAGAGCATGATCGGCAGGTCACAGCCCTCGCAGATCGCGCGATAGTAGTCGAAGATCTCGTCTTCGGTCGGCGTGTAGTAATAGGGCGGGATGATCATCAGCCCGTCGGCGCCGAGGTCCTGCGCCTCACGCGAGTAGCGCACGGCGTTGGGCGTGTAGGCGTTCATCGAGCCGACCATCACCACCATGCGCCCGTTGACGTATTTCACCGTGGCATCGACGAAGGCGGTGCGCTCAGCATCCGTCATCGTCAGGAACTCGCCGGTCGTGCCGAGGATGATGATGCCGGGCACCCCGCAGTCCATCTGCCAGTCGAGGAACCCCTGCCAGGCCTCATAGTCGATCTCGGCGCCGCCCGGCGTGAACGGCGTGATCGTGACGGTGTAGCTGCCGGAAAAGGGGGCGCTCATGAGGGTGTCCTTTCTCTAGGGGGGAGGCGGCGGGCGGCATGATCCGCGAGACCGACGTTCTGATCATTGGGGGCGGCATCGCGGGGCTGATGACCGCGTGGTACCTGGCGCGCGATGGCGTCGAAGTCACGCTGGTCGAGGCACGCGACTTCGGCACGCAGGCGTCGGGCGCCAACGCGGGCTCGCTGCATCTGCAGATCCAGTACCCGGAGTTTGCCGCCTATGGCGAAGACTGGGGCACGGCCTATGCGCCGACGTTGCGCATGCTCAAAGCGTCCATCGCGATGTGGCAAGCGCTGCCGCAAGAGGTGGGCGAAGACCTCGACGTCGCCGTGAAGGGCGGTCTCGTCGTCGCCCAGAGCGATGCGCAGATGCGCCTGATCGAGGCAAAGGCGCGGATCGAGGCGTCCGTCGGCGTCGAGACCGAAATCCTCACCGCAGACGCGCTCCGCACGCGAGCGCCCTATCTGTCGGACGCCGCCATCGGCGGCGGGTTCTGCGCCATGGAGGGCAAGGCCAACCCGCTGCGCGCCACACCCGCGCTGGTCGCGGCCGCGGAGCGCGCCGGCGCGACGCTCGAGCGCCGTAGGGCGGTACAGTCGATCACCCGCGCCCGCAGACACTTCGAGGTCGGAACGTCGCAAGGCCCGATCAAGGCCGCGCGCATCGTCAACACCGGGGGCGCCGCCGCAGCGGAGATCGCGGCGATGGTCGGCCTCGACATCCCGCTCGACGGGTTTCCCCTGCAGGTGACGGTCACCGAGCCCGTCGCCCCCGTCCTTCCCCATCTTGTCTACTCCGCCGCCGGAAAGCTCTCGCTGAAGCAGACGGCCAACGGCGGCTGCATCATCGGCGGAGGCTGGGCGGCGCGGGTGCGCGCGGATGGCGGGCTGGCGACGGACCCGCGCAACTTCACCGGCAACATGGCGGTCGCGGCGGGCGTTGTGCCCATGATCGGCGCCGCCCGCGCCGTGCGAAGCTGGACCGCATGGGTCAACGGCACGCGGGACTGGCGCCCGATCCTCGGCGAAGCACCAGATGTGCCGGGCTTCTTTCTCGCGCTCTTTCCCTGGGTGGGGTTCAGCGCGGGGCCGATCACCGCGCAAGTCACCGCGGACCTCGTCATGGGTCGCGCACCAAGCCTCCCGCTGGAGGGGGTCTCCGTCCTCTACGACTAGGGCGCACGGAAAAGAGGAGCCCCTTTCATGAGGGGCCCCTTTCTGTCGTCCGGAAGCATCTGGAGGCCGCAAGGCCAAAGCTCAGGCCACACCTTTTTCGGACGCCGCACCCCCGCCAAGCTTGCGCTGATAGGCGCGCCAGGTCATCGCCCATTTCTCCGGGTCCTCGAAGGCGTCGCCCTTCACCTGCGCAATGGCCTGGTTGTGGGGCGCGGTCTTCACCAGCTCCGGCGTGTCGCGCGCCTCCTGGGCGATCTTCGCGACGACGGCGATCCACTGGTCGATGTCCTCTTTCGACCAAAGCTCGCCCGCCTCCGGCGTAAAGGGCTCGGCGACAATCCACGGCTCGTGGCTCATCCACCAGGGGTCGATCCCGTAATCCGCCATGCGATTGGCGAAATCGACCGTGCCGCACCCTGTCTCTTCGGCCAGCGGCCCGAGCGACCAGCGCGTCATCTCCATCCGGTGCACCTCGGTGCCGGGGTTGGAGATGGCGAGGCCCGGGATCTCGCCGAGCTTCTTGTCCATGTAGTTGTTGGCCACAACCGAAATGTCGGAGGCGAGCTGGATCCCCTCCGCCCCCATGGCGCGGGCCCAGGCATAGGCCTTCACCACCTGTGGGACATTGCCCCAGAACTCGCGCACCTTGCCGCAGGATTTGGGCCGGTCGTTGTCGAGATCGTAGCGATCGCCGTTCTTCACCACGATGGGCGCAGGCATGTAGGGCGCAAGCGCGTCGGTGCAGCCATAGGCGCCGACAGCGGGGCCACCGCCGGCCTTTGGCGCGCCGAAGGTCTTGTGCAGCATGAACATGCAGGCATCGAACCCAAGCTCGCGCGCGGAGAGTTTGCCCATCACGCCGTTGAAGTTCGCGTGGTCGTAGAAGCAGAGCGCGCCTGCCTCCTTGGCGACCTTCACCCACTCTTTGATCTCGGGGTTGTAGATGCCCATGTCGTCGGGGTTGTTGATCATGATGAGCGCGGTCTTCTCGCTCACCGCGGCCTTCAGCGCCTCAAGCGACGGGTAGCCGTTCTCTTCAAGCGGCAGGTTCACCACCTTGAAGCCCGCGGCCGCCGCCGTCGCCGGGTTGCAGGGATGGGCCTGCACGGAGGTGACCATCTCCGTCCGCTGGCCGAGCATGCCCTTATCCGCCCAATAGGCGCGCGCCACCGCCGTCATCGTGTAGGCGGCATCCGCCCCGCCTCCGGCTTGGAAGACGAACTGGTCCATGCCGGAAAGAGACCTCAGGATACCGTCGAAATCGTGGATGAGTTCCAGCACGCCCTGCAAGGTATCGGGGTGCTGGTAGGGATGCACCTCGGCGAGCTCGGGGCGGAGCGTCGCGTATTCCGCGGTCTTGGAGTTGTACTTCATCGTGCACGTGCCGAAGAGCGATGTGCCCATCATGCCGAGCGTCATCTGGCTGAGGTGCAGGTAGTGCCGCTGCGCCTCAAACTCGGTGATTTCCGGCAGCCCAGGCCGGTCCTTGCGGGCCATCGCGTCGGGGATCAGGCTGCCGCCCACCGCGTCGGTGACCTCGGCCTCGGGGGCGGGGAAGTGCTGGCCACGCCCGCCGGGGCGGCCCATCTCCATGACGACAGGCTCATCCCATTGCGCGGCGTGAAATTCGGGGATCCGGGTCATGATTACAGTACCTCCTTCAACGTCGCGGCAAGGCGGCGGATGTCGGCCGCGGAATGCACTTCGGTCACGCAGTAGAGCGCGGACTGGCCGAGCTGCGGTTGCTCCTTCGAGATGTCCTTGCCGCCGAAGATGCCCTGCGCGCGGAGCGCATCGTTGACCTCGGCGACCGTCTTTCCGGTGCCGTCGAAGTTGACGACGAACTCCTTGAACGTCGTGTCGGGCCACACGGTTTTGACGCCGGGCACCTCTGCAAGGCACGTCGCCGCGAAGCGGGCGCGCGAGACGATCAGGTTGCCCACCTCGCGGAAGCCGTCCGGGCCGAGCAAGCTCATGTAAACGGCGCCCGCGATCGCCCAGAGATAGGTCGAGTTCCCCGTCCAGTCCTTGCCATGCTCGCGCAAGCCGTAGGAATTCTGGTGCGGGCACGCGAGGCCAAACCCGACCTGCCCCTCTTTCTGCGTCTCCACGATCGAGACAAGGAACCCGTTGTACTCATGCACGTAGCGCGCCTCGTCGCGCGAGGCGATCCAGCCGCCCGCGCCCCCGCCGCATTGCATATGCACGCCCAGAGGCTGGACCGGGCCGGTCACAATATCCGCGCCGTAGTCGCCGGGCGCCATCATGACGCCGAGGCTGATCGGATCGACCCCCACGATGGTTTCCGCCCCCGCTGCGCGCGCGAGCCGCGCGATCTCGGCCGCACCAGTCTCGATGGTTCCGAGATATGCGGGGTTCTCGAAATAGACTGCGGCAACATCGGGCCCGAGCTTTGAGGCAAGATCGCTCAGGTCCAGCTGCCCCGTCGTCGGGTCCGCATCGACCAGAACCACGTCGATCGCGCTCTCCATCTCGGCAGGCTGGCAGTAGGTGCGGATCACCGACAGACGTTCGGGGTCGGAGAGCTGCGGCACCAGAACCTTGGCACGCCCGGTGATCCGCGCCGCCATGCGGATCGCGTGGCCGATGGCGCATCCCCAGGAGTAGACCGGCAACTGCACCACATCGAGGTTCAGCAGCGCGCCAAGCTGCGAGTTGAACTCAAACCACGCCTGATTGCGCCCGTGGTCGGACTGGTAGCTGCCCCAGACATTGGTCGCGAACTCGGTGCGCCCGACGATTTCATCGACGATGGCCGGCACGTGGTGCTGCCAGACGCCAGCGCCCAGAAAGCTGAGGTTGGCCTCGCAATCGGCGTTCTTCTTGAGCTTGCTGACAAGGTCCCGCTTCAGCTCGACCTCCGACGTCAGCGCGGGCGGCAGATCGAGCGGGGTCTTGCGGAAGTGATCCTGTGGGATCTGCTCGAAGACTTCGGCGACCTCCGTGGCGCCAAACTCGTCGAGCATCGCTTTGAGCGCCCCGGGCGCCGAATTGGCCATCCAAGGATGGGCGCGGACATCAGTCACCATCGTCGTCTCCCCTGTTGTTCGTGTTCGAGGCTGACTCGCCCCGTTTGCACAAAAGTTCGCATATCGCACAAAGCTAATCAACACGCGGCCCCGTCAAAAACGGCAACATCAACTCGCGAGATTTACCCCCGCGCCGTCCGGTCGCCCGATACACATCATCATCTCGCGCGCGGCCCCCGTCTTGACCCGGATGAAGCCCGAAAGGGCCGCGTCGAGCGCCGCGTCGCCGGTGTCGACCCAGAGCCGGGGCTGCGCGAGCGCGGCCAGCTTGGTTTCGGTCGCCAGCACGATCAGTCCGTCGCGGCCCGCCCGGCGGATCGTCGTCGACGAGATCTGCTGGTTGCCGCGTCCCAGGAGAAACCCCTGCTGCCCCGTCACGCCAAGCACGATCCGCACGGGATGCTCGGCGGACAGCGCGTCAAGCTCCGCCGCGCCCGCATCGCGCGCCACCACCTCTCCGTCGAGCAGCGCATCCGTTCCAAGCACGGTCGGCTCATGACCGGCGGCCCGCATCACCGCGCCAGCGCTGGTGCCCGGACCGATCACATAGAGCGTGCCCGGCGTCATCGCCTCGGCAACGGCCCGCGCGGCAGAGGCCAGCGCCGCCCCGGCATCGCTCCGCGGCCCGCCCTTGGACGCCTGCATCAGGTTGCGCGCCACGGGCACCCGCGCCAAACCATAGAGCTGCGGGGCGATGTGACCCGCCCGCAGCGCCTCCTCGTCGATGTCGGCAACCTCGGCGTCATCCGCCCACGCCACGCGGTCGGGCGCCGCGCAGAGGGTCGCAAGCAGCATGCCCGCCGCTTCCGGCGACACGGCGAACACGCCCGAGTGCATCTTGACCCCACAGGGGATCCCGAGCAGCGCGGTGCCCTCTGGCAGGACCGAGCAGACATCGCGCGCCGTGCCGTCCCCCCCGGCAAAGACCATCAGATCGAGCGGCCCGAGAGCGCGGGCGGCCTCCTTCGTGTCGCGCGCGGTGCCGGTGTCCAGGACCGCTTCCGTCACACGCAGATCGAGCGGCAGGCCCCGCGCCCAGTCCGCCCCAAGCGCCCCCGCGGGCAGGTGGATGCGCGCGCCCGGCGCATGCTCCGCCAGCCGCGCCAGGGCGCGCCGCGCCCGCGGACCGGCCTCGGGCCGCCCCCCCCGGCGCAGCGCTTCGGCCACCGTATCGGGGCCGTCCGTGCCCTTGAGCCCAACCGCGCCGCCCAAACCGGCAATCGGGTTTACGACAAGTCCGATCCGCACGCGTCGCCCCCTCCGATCCCGGTTGCCCTCCCCCTCAATATGCGCACATTTGTTCGAAATGGGAGGGCGAATTGCAGATCACACACGATGCGCCCCTCTCCCGGCGCTCTGCGCAGCGACCAACGCCCCTGACCCAAAGGACCGACCCATGCTGAAGTACTATTACAACGCCGCGCCGAACCCGCTGAAAGTGTCGCTCTTTCTCGAGGAAAGCGGCCTCCCCTACGAGGCAATCCCCGTCGACACTAAGCGCGGCGACCAGCACCAGCCGGGCTATCGCGCGATCAACCCCAACTCCAAAGTGCCCGCCATCGACGACGATGGCGTCGTGGTGTTCGACAGCAACGCGATCCTTCTCTACCTCGGGGAAAAGACCGGCCTCTTCATGCCGGACGCCAACCCTGTCGCGCGCGGCCAGCTCCTGTCGTACCTGATGTTCATCGCCAGCGGCGTCGGGCCCTACTCCGGCCAGGCGGTCCATTTCCACAACTTCTCACCCGAAGACGTGCCCTACGCCCGCAAGCGCTACGGCTTTGAGGCGCGCCGCCATTGGAAGATCATCGACGACCGGCTCGCCGCCGGGCGCTACATGATGGGGGAGAGCTACACGATCCTCGACATGGCGGTGTGGGGCTGGGCGCCGCGCCTGCCCTTCATGCTGGGCAAGGGCGACACGCCGGATGTCGTGATGGCCGACTTCCCGAACATCGCGCGCCTGATGACCGAGATCGACGCGCGGCCCGCCGCCACGCGCGCCAAGGCCTTGGCCGAGGGCCATGCCTTCAAGGTCGAGATGGACGAGGACGCGATGCGCCACATGTATCCCCAGATCTTCGCGCCGGACCCGGTCTAACCCGCAGGGCCTAGGGCCACCGCTGCGCCCGCTTCCGCAGCCGGCCCACCGCCCAGACCGAGAGGGACAGCGCGATGACGATCTGGGCTGACACCACCGTTCCGATCACCGCGACCGAGGGCACAAGCGGCGAGTAATTCGTCGCCGTGCGCGAAAAGAGCCAGACCGGAACCGGCGTGTCGGGGCCCGATGTGTAGACGGAGAGCGGCAGGTTTGACCACGACAGCAAGAAGGCAAAGAGCATCCCGGAGAAGACCCCCGGCCAGATCTGCGGCAGCGTCACCTCGCGCAGGACCTGAAGGCGCGAGGCCCCAAGGTCGAACGCGGCCTCCTCCTGCGCGATGTCGTAGCCGAAGAACCGGATCGAGATCACGAGCGTGACGATGGGCACGATCCACACAAGTTGCGCGACGACCGCCGTCTGCCAACTCGGGGCGAGGCCCACCGCCGAGAACGACAGCAGCAGCGACAGCCCCAGCACCGGTTGCGGAAAGAAGATCGGCAGGACAAGAAGCCGCTGAAAGAGCCCGCGCCCGCGCCAGTCATAGCGCGCAAACGCCATCGCGCCGAGCGTCCCCAACACGACAGAGGCCAGCACCACAGACAGCGCCATGCTGAGCGAAATCATGTGGATCTGCCACGTGGTGAAGGACCCGAGCGCCTCGCGATAGGCATCGAGCGTCCAGACCTTGTGGGGAAAGCGCATGTACCGGGTGTTGGCGAGCGACGCCAGCACCACCGACAGGATCGGAATGTAAAGGAATGCGAGGATCGCGATGACCCAGATCGCGCGGATCCACTTTGTCGGCAGGCCCCCCGTCATCGCTTGGTCAGCTTGTTGAGGTCGAGCCGCGCCAGAACAGGCAGGACGATGGCCGCGGTCACGAGGATCACCAGAACGGTCAGCGCCGCGCCCATGGGCCAGTCCTGCGCGTAGGTGAAGCGTTGTTCGATCGCCGTCGTGATCACGGTGACCGCGCGCCCGCCGAGGATCGCCGCCTCGGCGTTGGCCCCAAGGCAGAGCACGAAGGTCAGAAGCGCGCCGATGATGAGACCGGGGGCGGCAAGGGGCAGCTCGATCTCGCGAAAGACCTGCCAGCGCGAGGCGCCGAGGTCCTTCGCCGCCTCGATCCGGTCAGCCGGGATCAGGCTGACACCGAGGACGAGCGGAAAGAGCATGAACGGCAGATGGACATAGATCATGCCCACGAGCGCCGCGGACCAAGTGTTCAGAATGGAGCCGATCTGGATGCCGAAAAGCGCATTGAGCGACCCCGCCAGAATGCCGCCGCGCGGCATCATGAAGACCGACATGCCAAACAAGCGCACACTCTCGGAGATGAAAATCGGCAGCGCGATCAGCGCGGCCACAACCGTCGCCCATCGTCCGGCGTGGCGGTGCAGGATCACGGCCGTCGGCAACGACAGAACAGCCGTCACGCCGGTCGTGATGGCCGCCCCAATCAGCGACCACATGAGCGGGCGGCCATACCCGTCGGAGACCGCGGCGCGATAGTTCTCCAGCGTTAGCGTGTCGGTCAACGCGAAGGTCCGCGGCTCCATAACGCTGAACCAGGCCACAATCACGATGGGCATGGCAAAGCACAGCAGCATGAAGAGGGCGACCGGGGCGGCCACGAGCCAACCCGCCGCGTTCCGCCTCATTCGTTCACCCACGTGATGTTGTCTCGGTCGAAACTGAACGTGTGGCGCGATCCGGGGTCGAAGCCCTCCCCCGCACCGCTGATCTCCGAGACGAAGCTCTGCCCCGCCGGCCCTTCCAGGTGCAACTGGGTGCGTGACCCCATCATCAGCCGCTGTGCGACCATCAGCTCGGCCGACAAGGCCCCCGCCACGTCGCCCGCCCCCGGGCGCAGCGCCTCGGGTCGCACAATCGCGTAGGTCCCGCCCGCCGCGCCACCCTCCGCGAGGCCCGCAAAAGCGGCGCTCTGATCCTCGACGGGCAGGATGTTCACCTCTCCCATGAAACTGGCAACGAAGCGGTTCGCGGGCCGGGCGTAGATCTCGGACGGGGTGCCGATCTGCACAAGGGCGCCCGCCTGCATGATCGCGATCCTGTCGGACATCACCATCGCCTCCTCAAGGCTGTGCGTGATGTAGACAAAGGTCCGCCCGGTCCGCTGGTGCAACTCCTTGAGCTCGACCTCCAGCGTCTTGCGCAGGCGATAGTCGATGGCCGAGAGCGGCTCGTCAAAGAACAGGATCTCGGGGTCCGATGCAAAGGCACGCGCCAGCGCCACCCGCTGCCGCTCGCCGCCGGAGCATTGCGTAACAGAGCGTCCGTAATAGGCGTCCGGCAGACGCACGAGGCGGAGCAGCTCCATCGCGCGCGCCTTGCGGGCATCGGGGGCGATGCCCTTCATCTTCATGGCAAATTCGATATTCTCGCCCACGCTACGATGATCGAACAGCGCCAGCGACTGGAAGACCATCGCCGTTGGCCGCCGGTTGGCCGGTATCCCCGTGATGTCCTTGCCGCGCAGCCGGAGCGAGCCCCCTGTGGGCGCCTCAAGCCCGGCCAGCAGGCGGACCAAAGTGGACTTCCCGCTGCCCGAGGGCCCCACGATCGTGAGGAACTCGCCCTCGGCAATATCAAGCGACGTGGGCTGCACGGCGACCGTCTCGCCGAACACCTTGCCAAGCCCGGCCAGTGACAGGATCACCGGCCGGTCCGTTCCTTGACCCTTGTGCTGGGCGTCGCCCACCATGCGGGTCAGCCGCGCGCGCGCATTGCGGCCGAGTAGATGTCATAGAGACGGTCGTAATCCGGCACGATGTCGAACTCGACGGCGTTGGCGATACGCTGGTCGAACTCGTCCCACTGGATCGCGGCCAGCTCATCGCTGGAGAACCGGCTGAAGAGCTCGGGCTGCGACATCTGGCTGACCGGCTGCAGGTTGCCGTTGCCGCGCGCGACCATCTCGGCGGCGTCCGGCGTCGTGATCCATTCCAGCCAGTCAAATGCGGCGGGGCGCGCGTCGGGATTGGCGACGGCCGAATTGAGCTCGATCCAGTTGATGCCGCCCTTGCCGTCCGCCGGACCGCTGCTCGGCGTGATCGCGTAAAGCTCGGTCACCCCTTCGAGGCGCGCGGCAGCGGTCGTGTAGGTGCCGCCCGTGAAGTAAAGGTCAATCTCGCCGTTCAGGATCGCGAGGTTGAGCTGCACGAAATCTGTCGTGATGAACGACGCGTTCTCGATCCAACGGTTACACGTCTCTTCAAACCGCGCGACCTCTTCGTCGGACTTCATCTTGAACGGATGCACGCCCGCGCCCATGCAGATGTCCATCACGTTCCAGTCTTCGTAGGCCAGAATGCCGTAGCGACCGGCGAAATCGGGATTGTTGAAGAGATCCCACCCTTCGTCCATCGCGAGCGTGGGCGAGATCACGTCGGGATTGATGACGAAGTCGAAGGTCTCATAGCGCTGCACGACACCCAAAAGGTGCTCCTCGTCTTCGCTCATGGCCCATTTGTAGGGCATGGCGAACTTCTCCTTCATCTGCCCGTAGAGCGGATCGAACCTGTCGCGCGGCAGATCCCGGATCAGACCAGCGGGCCACATGATGTTGCGCGCCCAGGGGTTGTTCACGTTGATGAAGTCCCAAACGGACGTCTCGCCGGCGCGCAGCCGGTTGACGGACGTCGGATCCGAAATGTGGATCTCGTAGCGCACGTCCGTTCCCGTGGAGGAGCGCCAGAGGTCGAGCAGGTTGGGGTCCGCGTAGGCATCCCACGTCAGCAACGACAATGGCCGGTCCTGCGCCAAAGCTGCCGACGGCAGGCCCGCGGCCGCGACCCCCGCGGCAACGCCCTTCAGGAAACGGCGACGGTGCCTGGAATGCTGCATCGGCGTGCTGAGCGGGTTCCGGCCGGCAAGGGAACGCAGCGTACGATCCTTATGCATGTCTTTCTCTCCCTGTTCATATGGCGAACAAAAATTCGCATAGCGTGCAGTCTTGCACGTGCTCGGCCCGAGTCAATACGTCGAAGCGTAGGCCGCATAGCGTTCTTCGGGGGTCATGGGGGTCGTGTGATCGAGTTCGCCCGTTTTATGGGCGCGGTAGATATCGACCATGCGGGGCGGAAACGCGCGCCGATAGTCCGCGTCGGCCTTCAGTGCCGAGAGCGCGCCGGGCAGATCCTTCGGCAAGGGCGTGAGGCCGCGCTGACCCAGCTCCGCGGCGGACAGCAGGCTCAGGTCTTCGGTGGTCGCCTCGGGGGCGGTCAGACCCTCCCGGATCCCCATCGTCCCCGCGATAACGATGGCCGCCAGCGCAAGGTGCGGGCTCGCGGCGGCATCCGCGGCGCGGTACTCGAAGTTGAACTGGCGGGCTTTGCGCTCCGGTTCCGTGGCGCTGACGGGGCAGATCCGGATCGCGGCCTCCCGGTCCTGCTGGCCGAGGTTGTTGAACCCCGCGCTCCAG
>JBCCYI010000123.1:0-13417 GCA_039189975.1 Pseudomonadota bacterium | reverse complement strand
GCGAGATTATACGCGGCCCACTGCCCGCCCTTGAGCACCTGGTCCACGATCACATCGCGGTCGATAGCGTAGGAGAGCGCCGTCCGCACACGCACGTCCGAAAGCCACGGATCGGCATCGTCGCGGTGATTGAAGGCGTAGTAATAGGAGCACAGACGCGGCACAGACGTGGCCTCCGTCGGAAGCTCCTCCTGAAGGGCCGGGAACTGGCCAGCGGGGAGCGGCTCTAGGTGATCGAGTTCGCCTGCCTTGTAGCGGGTCAACGCCTGGTTTGCATCGTTGATGACCAGACCCGTCACCTTCTCCATGATGACGTTGTCTGCATCCCAGTACATCGGGTTTTTCTCACGGGTGTGGAACTCGTTGAGCACCAGATCGGTGAGCACAAATGCGCCGTTGGACACCATGTTCTCGGGCTTCGTCCAGTCCGATCCATGCGCTTCGATCGTCGCCTGATGCGCCGGGAAGAGCGTGGCATACGTCGTCATCGCGGGGAAATACGGCAGCGGGATGTTGAGATCGACCTGCAGCGTCTGGTCGTCGAGCGCGGTGACGCCCAGCTCGGACGGGTCCTTCTCGCCTGCCAGGATCTCCTTGGCGTTCACCATTTCCGTGAGCTCAAGATACCAGCCGTACGGCGAGGCCGTCTCCGGGTTTACCGCGCGTTGCCAAGCGTAAACGAAGTCCTGTGCCGTCACAGGATCTCCGTTCGACCATTTGGCGTTGTCACGCAGGGTGAACGTATAGGTTGTGTTGCCGTTGGAGGCCTCAAAGCCCGTGGCCACGCCGGGCACGAGGTTACCCTCGGCATCCTGGCTCATCAGGCCTTCAAAGAGGTCGCGGATCACATGAAATCCTGCGGTTTCTTCATTGAGCTGGGGATCGAGCGTTGGGAATTGATCGAGCAGACGATACGTAAAGCTCTGCTCCTCCGCGAGCGTCTCGCCGGTGACGGGGTGCGTGTCGGCAGCAAACGCTCCCGTGCCGAGTGTTGCGCCGAGCGTGAGGGCGAGCGTCGCTGCCGTCCGTTTCAGGGTGCGTGTCGATGTCATGTCAGTCTCCCTAAGCTTTATCGCGCGTCGCCACTTGGCGCGCCGCACGCTATCTCGCGTCATACGTGCATGAAGGCCGTTCGCTTAGTTTGCGCGCAAGCGTGTCGTTGCGACAGACGCGGTATGTCGCAGGCCTAAGCTCCGGCAATGGGCCGCTAAAGTGGACGGCCCATGCAAACGCTGCGCGCGCGGCGGGCGCCGATGCCTGATCCTTGGGCAACTCCGCCTGGCCCGTGCCGCCTCGCCACTGCCGCCTGGATCGCCCCCGTGGCGCACCCGGTCGTTCGGCATCCGAGACGCGGCCCGGGTCTTGGAGCTACACCTCTGGCCGCGCCGCACACCTCTTGACGCACGCCCCCTTCAGCACGAGAGTACCCAGGTCTGGACAGATGTGTATGGAGGCAGCATGGCCGATACTGCGGATGCAATCGTCATCGGGGCCGGCGTGATCGGCGCGGCAACGGCGTATGAACTGGCCAAGGGCGGGCGCTCTGTCCTGATCCTCGACAAGGGGGCCGCGCCCGGCATGGGCTCGACCGCAGGCTCCTGCGCGGTCATCCGCATGCATTACTCAACCTTCGATGGCACCGCGATGGCCTGGGAGGGATACCATTACTGGCGCGATTACCGCGACTACCTTGAAGCCCCCGAGGGAGAGGACCTCGCGCGCTTTGTCGAATGCGGGTGCCTTGTGATGGCGACGGAGACCAACGGGCATCTGAAAAAGCACAAAGTGAACTCCACGAAGCTCAATTGCCCTTACGAAGACTGGGATGCCACAAAGATTACCGAGAAGCTCCCGATCTACAGCCTTGAGAGCTTTGCACCAGCCAAGGCGCGCGACGATGCCGCTTTCGGGACATCGAATGGCGGACGTCTGAAGGCCGGCGTATTCTGGCCCCATGCGGGCTACGTCACCGACCCCGCGTTCTCGGCCCAGAACATCGCCCAGGCCGCGGTGCGCAAAGGCGCGGTGCTGCGGATGAAAGCGCAGGTGGCCGAGATCCTGACAGCGGACGGCCGCGTCAGCGGGGTCAGGCTCACTGACGGAACCGAGCTGCACGCCCCGGTCGTGGTCAATGTCGGTGGTCCGGCCTCAGCGATGATCAACGCGATGGCGGGCGTCACCGGGGACATGACCATCGAAACACGGCCGTTGCGACAGGAGGTGGTGCACGTGCCCGCCCCCGAAGGCTTCGACTTCGAGACGCACGGCACCATCGTATCCGACAGCGACATTGCCTGTTACTGCCGCCCCGAAAAGGGCAATCACATCCTCATCGGGTCGGAGGATCCAGAGTGCGACCCCCACGATTGGGCCGAGAACGACACCGACTTCAACCGCGACTTCACCGAGCAGTGGACGACGCAGGCCATGCGCTACGGCCAGCGGGTCCCCACGCTGGCGATCCCCTCGCGCACCCGCGGGGTCGTCGATCTCTATGACGCCTCCACCGACTGGATCCCGATCTACGACCGCTCCATGCTGCCGGGGTTCTATATGGCCTGCGGCACCAGCGGGAATCAGTACAAGAACGCTCCTGTCGCCGGCCAGGTGATGGCCGCGATTGTCGAGGCCTGCGAGGCCGGGCACGACCACGACACGACCCCTTTGCGTTTCACGATGCCCTATATCGGGGCAGAAGTGAGCCTCGGCTTCTACTCGCGCAAGCGCGAGATCAATACCGAGAGCAGCTTTTCGGTGATCGGATAAAGCCCCTGGCCCCTTAAGACGCGGCATTGCGCCATTTGCGGATGAGCCCCGTTGGTTCGCCCGCGTCTTTGCTCTTTTCAACGCGCCTGTTTCCGGGTATGCGCCACGCTTCATTGCAACCTGGGCATACACCCTTGGAGGATGCCCACCCAGATTGGAGATATCCCATGGCTGGAGAGATCCCGGATCTCGAGGCTCTGGAACGGACGGGGACAGGCAAGGGGGCCGCCCGTCAGGCTCGTCGCGAGAACCTCGTTCCAGGCATCGTGTATGGCGGCGGCAAGGATCCGCTGCCCATCAACCTGCCCTACAACGCCCTCATCAAGCGCCTCAAGCAGGGCCGCTTCCTGTCGACGCTCTTCAACCTCAAGGTCGAGGGCCAGGAAGACGTCCGCGTCATTTGCCGTGGCGTGCAGCGCGACATCGTCAAGGACCTTCCGACGCATGTCGACTTGATGCGTTTGCGCCGAACCAGCCGCGTGAAGCTCTTCATTCCCGTGGAGTTCACCAACGAGAAGAGCGCGCCCGGCATCAAGAAGGGCGGCGTGCTGACCATTGTCCGCCCAGAGGTCGAGCTGACCGTGACTGCGGGCGATATCCCCGAAAAGGTGGAGATCGACCTGACCGGCCTCAACATCGGCGATACGATCACGATCTCTTCGGTGAACCTGCCTGCAGGCGCTAAGCCCACAATCGACCGTGACTTCGTGATCGCCAACATCCAGGCGCCGTCGGGCCTCGCAGCATCGGCAAACGATGACGCCGAGGAGGACGGGGAAGACGAGGCCGCGGAGAGCTGATCTCTGCGATGGCGAGGCGTGCACAACGTCTCGCCGCAGACCTGCGGCTTCCACACCTGCACTGTAGCCCGGCTCAGGGCAATGGCCCCGGTTGGGATCGCCGTTGTCCGTGTCAGCGCGACGGTTTTCTGAGGGGCGTGTTCTTGCGAACGCGCCCCTTTCGCGTGAGAGGGCGCTGCACCCCGGCGCGCAGTGGACGCTCGACGGAACGCGCATCCGCACCGCCGGAAAGGTCCGTCGCTTCCGATGCGGCAGGAGCTTCGGTCGCATCTCGCGCAGACTTGGCCGGGCTCTGTGTGCGCGAGAGCGTACTGCGCCCCTCATCCCCGTCTTCTTCGTCGTCGTCCTCCGCGTCAGACGCGTGCTCCGGCACGGGAGCCAGACCTGTCCACAGCACATGCGCCAAAACGATCGCGACCCCGGTCGCCAGCCAGATCCGCCAGAGCGCAATCGGCGCGCCGTCGCCGGTGAGCCAGGCGGCCGTCGCATGCGCTGCACTCAGGCTCGCGTGCCCTCCCGGCATGAGGGCCACGGCCGTCGCGAGCGCCACGGCATTGGCATAAGCGACGGCCTCCGCCCGCAGCTGCATGCCCGTGACATGGATCACTGTCGGCACCACGACCAAGGGCACGAGCAGGACCATCGCGCCCCAGCCGGAGGTCCCGTCCGGGACCGGCGGCGGCGGACCGACCATCAGGAGCGCCAGACTGGCCCCGAGAACCTGCGCCAGAAGCGTGAACGAGAGGCTGCCGCCAAAGCCATTGGCCAGACGCAAGCCCACGGTAAGCGCCGGGTTGAAATGCCCCGTCGTAATCTGACCGAGGGTCAATGGAGTGGCCAGATAGGCCAAACCGGCCGCCGCCCCCATCACGAGCCCGGGCGCTGCGAGCCCCTGCGCGGCAAGCCCCGCCACGACAAAGACGATCCAGAACGTCCCCAGCCCTTCTGCCAAAACCGGTCTCATTCGCGTCGCGCACTCCCCTCGTATCCGGGGACGGTCTACGTCAGACTCTGCACCGCTTCAAATGCCTCCAGCTCCGGGTGCCCATCGTAGATGTCCTTGTGCCCACCCGCGCCGGAATGGGCCGCGCGGAACGCCTCGGACTTGGTCCAGGCGATGAAGGCGTCCTCGCTCGCCCAGGTCGTATGCGAGGCATAGAGCGTGTGACCCTCCCGCGCGGGCCCTTTCATCAGATGAAAGGCGACGAAGCCGGGGACGGACTTCAGGTGGCTATCACGCCGCTTCCAAACGTCTTCGAAATCGGCCTCACGGCCGCTCTTCACCTTGAATCGGTTCATCGTCAGGTACATGTCTCGCTCCTTTTGGCGTTCGGCCTCATCTGCAGAGGCTCTGGCTGGCCTGGGACGGTGTCGGCCCTTGAACCGGGCTCACCCGTCTGGGGGCTGGCGTTGCGGCACAGTTCAAGGCATGACACCGGGGAGGTCAAGCAGCGGCCGGGCAGGAAACAGGACGCAGCCATGCGACTCATTGTGGGCTTGGGCAATCCGGGCGGACAATACGCACGACACCGCCACAACATCGGCTTCATGGCCGTGGACGGGATTGCCTCGGATCACGCTTTTTCGCCCTGGCGCGGCAAGTTTCAGGCCGAGGTCGCCGAAGGTCGGCTGGGCGGTGACAAAGCACTGCTGATCAAGCCACAGACCTATATGAACCGGTCCGGGCAATCGGTGAGCGAGGCGATGCGGTTCTTCAAACTGGCGCCGTCGGATGTGATCGTCATCCACGACGAGCTCGACCTCGCGCCTGGCAAATGCCGGGTCAAGGAAGGGGGCGGACACGCTGGCCACAATGGGCTGCGCTCGATCCATGCCGCAATCGGGCCGGACTATGCGCGGGTGCGTCTCGGGATCGGTCACCCCGGACACAAGGACCGCGTCGCCGGCTACGTCCTGCACGACTTCGCAAAGGCCGATGCAGACTGGCTCGATGAAGTCTTGCGGGGCGTCTCGGACGGGGCGCCCGCTCTCGCGGCGGGAGATTGGGGCCGGTTTCAGAACGCCGTCGCTTTACGGGTCAAGCCCCCTGCGCCGCGGAGCAAACCTGCCAAATCGTCAAACGCCACGCCCTCCGCAGACAAACCGAACACGCCCCGGCCCACCTCCGACACCAACGTCGACACCGATGCCGACGCCCGCAGCCCCTTGCAGAAACTGATGGATAGGTTTCGCTGATGCGCCGCTTCCTTCGTCTTGCCTTATACCTTTTCGGCGCGCTCCTTGTCCTCGCGCTTGGCGCCGGCCTCTGGTACCGCGAGGAGCTGGCCCGTCTGCACGCCGTCAACACGTTGTTTGACGAAGGGCGCATCGTCGGAAACTTCTCGAACATGGAAGGTGCGTTTCTGACAACGCCCGTCCCTCAAGGCGATGGCCCGGTCCTACCGCTGGGGAGCGGTACGCCGCTTTCCCTGCCCGACGACGTCGCCGCGTGGATGGCCGCGACCGACGCCACCGGCATCGTTGTTCTGGACGGTGACACGATCCTCTACGAAGACAGCTACCTCGGCACCGGCGCCGACGACCTGCGGATCTCTTGGTCGTTGGCCAAGAGCTTCCTGTCCGCGCTCTTCGGGATCTCGGTGGCGCAGGGCGAGCTGGCGCTTGAAGAGGACGTCACCGTATATGCGCCGCAACTGAGCGGCGGCGCCTATGACGGCGTCACATTACGTCAGGTTCTTCAGATGGAGACGGGGGTCACGTTCGACGAGGATTACCTCGACCCGCGCTCCGATATCAATCGCATGGGCCGCGTGATCGCTCTGGGCGGGACGATGGACGGATTCGCCGCCGCCCTCACGGAGCGCGACCGCCCGGCCGGGATGCGCTGGACGTATAACTCGATCGACACCCATGTCCTAGCCATGGTTCTGCGCGGGGCGACCGGAAAGCCCTTGGCGACGTTGCTGAGTGAGCGGCTCCTCGCGCCGCTCGGCCTTGAGGCCGAGCCCTACTATCTGACCGACGGCGAAGGCGTTGCGTTCGCGCTCGGCGGGCTCAATCTACGCCTGAGGGACTACGCCCGCTTTGGGCTGATGATCGCGCAAGGCGGCCAAGCCCAGGGGCGTCAGATCGTCCCGGCCGATTGGGTGGACGAGAGCACGCGCCCTCAGGCCGCAACCGAGCCCGGCAAGATGCGCTACGGCTTCCACTGGTGGATCCCGTGGGACGCACGCGCGGAGGAAGTGCTGGGGCGCGGTGTCTATGGGCAATTCCTGTATATCGACAAGGCCGACGACATCGTCATCGTGATCACCGCAGCGGATCGGCAGTTCCGCGCAACCGGCAGCTACGATCGCGCACTCTCCGCCCTGCGCACTCTGGCTGACGCGGTTCGCGATCAAAGATGACGCGTTCACCGTAGGCTGAGAGCGCACACACAGACAGCCCCCGCCCCGGTCCGTCGACCTCCTGCACGCGGCCCAAAGGCGCGATCCTGACGAGCGCGCGTGAGGGCCAGCAGCGATCTCGCGCTCGACGGCCGTCCTTGACAGATTACGTCTATCCCATAGGCAGGCGATAGAGATGGACATGGACCCCTCAATCAACGTGCTGGGTGGCGCGCTTGCGCCTTGCTCCCAGGATCCCCTGACAGGCTTTTTCCGAGATGGAGCCTGCAACACCTGCGCATCGGACCGGGGCAGCCACACGGTCTGTGCCGTGATGACGGCGGAGTTTCTGGCCCTGTCCAAGTACCTCGGCAACGATCTTTCGACCCCACGACCGGAGTTCCGATTTCCGGGTCTGAAACCGGGGGACCAATGGTGCCTCTGTGCCGGCCGCTTTTTGCAGGCCCACGAGGAAGGCGCCGCGCCGCAGGTGAATCTGGAGGCCACCCATGCGCGTGCTGTCGATGTGATCCCTCTGGCGGTGCTTGAACTCTATGCGATCGGCGATGCCAAATCAGACCAAGGACCCTGAGCCCATGCGTCGCCCGTGCTCCCGGGTCGCGCGGGCTGGCGTCAATCGTTCTCGTCGAACGGGTCGAGGAGGTGGTCGATGAAGAGCGTCACGAGCTGCGCGCGGCTCGACACGCCAGCCTTGCGGTAGATCGCCGCCATCTGAGCCTTGACCGTGCCCTCCGACGTCTCTCGCAAGCCAGCGATCTCCTGGATGGAAAAGCCCTTCACAATGAAGAGCCCCACGTCGCGCTCGGCGGGCGTGAGCCCCCATTCCGAAAAGCGGCTTTGCATCAGCTCGTAGAAGGCCTGCGATAGTTGCGCGAGCTCCATCTCTGCCGCCTCGCGCCGCTTCTCACTGCGCATGACTGTGACCGCGGTGAGCAGGACGCCGATGATGAGGCCAGCCAGGGCAGCAACCTGGATCAACTCGCGCGCCATCCAGCTGATTGGCGCTGTGCGCAAGCCGAGCTGGCCACCGAAGAGATCATACACAAAAAAGCCCGCGCACGCGAGCTGTCCGAGCAGAAGTACGGCCAACCCTAGACGGCGCCAGATCGAAGCGCTGGGCGGCTTCGGAGCCGACAGGTCCTTGGCCGGTGCGGCAGAACGCGCCGCGCGCCCACGGGCAGGGGCACGCGTGGCGTCGGCTTCAGTCGGCTGCGCGTCTCTTAGCATTTGGCGTCTCTAAGCCTGCGGCGTCGGGTCAAGCTTACACAGAACGCGGAAAGCACGTCGTCCGCAACCCCTTACACTTGGTTCCAAATGCTTACATGAGGTCTTCACAAAACGACAGGGTTAGTTTGTCTCAAGCGGGAAAGCCGGGGACCCGTCCGGGCGCAGCTCAACGTCCCGTAAAATCTCCCGTGTATGCGGGTTGAGGACAATCTCGCGGGTGTTGCCCGTGCGCAACGCAGTGATGCGCACCTGGCCGAGCCACGTGCGGTTTCGTTCGATCCGAACGTAACCCTCCGTGCGCAAACTTTCGATCACGCGCGCCTCGAGCGTCGGCTCAGGCAAAGCTGCCTGGCTATCCGCCTCGTCAAAGGTCAGCGAACGCGTCTGCGCATCGGCTGCGCCGGGCGCTGTCATCAGCGCCACAGCAAGTAAACTGCTCATCAGGATTAGGCCGCGCATGCGTCCCTCCTCCTCTCGATTCGGCCCACAGGCCCTACTGGTGTAACGTCGGATCAACATAATGTCAGCCCAACTAAGAACTTAGCGGTAGAATGTCCCGTCTCCATCCGCACCTCCAACTTTCTACACGGCCGATGAACATGGCCTGGAGGGTTGGAAAGGAGACGGGCCTTCGGAGGTGACCCGCCTCCATGACACAACACTCGTTACAGCACTACCTCGGGAACCGCGGAGGCACCTACCCCCGTTGTCCGCATATGCGAACGTGAAACACACGAGCTACCGTCACAGCTCCCGGGGTCAGACTTGGCATAGCGGAGAGGGTCCATCTATTGGCCAAGCGTTTAAGCTCACCGAAGGACGCGGTTTACGCCATTTGTTTAGAGTATTTTACCGACTATTCAGGGCTTTGGCCGATGACGGCAAAAGGCGGGTTTAGGGCCAAAGTAAGGCTCTTCCGCCATTCGTCGGACGAAGTTCGACAGAAAAAGGCCCCACCTATCGGCAGGGCCCATCCACAAACCCGCAAGGCCTAGATGTCTGCGCCGAGCGCCTTGGCCACGGTAAAGATATCCTTGTCGCCGCGCCCGCACATGTTCATGCAGATGATGTGTTCGGGCGGCAGCTCAGGCGCGATCTTGGTCACATGGGCCAGCGCGTGAGACGGCTCCAGGGCGGGGATGATCCCCTCGGTTTCGCAGCAAAGCTGAAACGCGCCCAGCGCCTCGGCATCTGTGATCGAAACGTACTTGGCCCGGCCGATATCGTGCAGCCAGGAATGCTCCGGGCCGATCCCCGGATAATCCAAGCCGGCAGAGATCGAGTATCCCTCCAGGATTTGCCCGTGGGCATCCTGCAAAAGATACGTCCGGTTGCCGTGCAAGACGCCCGGCCGTCCGCCCGTCAGAGACGCGCAGTGCTCCATCCTGCCGTCGACACCGCGCCCCCCCGCTTCGACACCGATGATCTCAACGTCGCTGTCATCGAGGAAAGGGTAGAAGAGCCCCATCGCGTTGGACCCGCCGCCGATCGCGGCGATGATCGTGTCTGGCAGGCGCCCCTCTGCGGCCTGCATCTGCGCTTTGGCTTCCTTGCCGATGATCGATTGAAAGTCGCGCACCATCGCCGGGTACGGGTGCGGCCCGGCGACCGTCCCGATGCAATAGAACGTGTCGCGCACGTTCGTCACCCAGTCGCGCAGGGCGTCGTTCATTGCGTCCTTCAGGGTGCCACGGCCCGAGGTCACCGGCACCACTTCCGCGCCCAGAAGCTTCATGCGGAACACGTTGGGCGACTGCCGTTCGACATCGTGGGCGCCCATGTAGACGACGCATTTCAGCCCGAACTTGGCACAAACCGTTGCTGTCGCCACGCCGTGCTGACCCGCGCCCGTCTCCGCGATGATCCGCGTCTTGCCCATGCGGCGCGCAAGCAGGATCTGACCCAGCACGTTGTTGATCTTGTGCGCGCCGGTATGGTTCAGCTCGTCGCGCTTGAGGTAGACCTTTGCCCCGCCCAGACGCTCCGTCAGCCGCTCTGCAAAGTAGAGCGGCGAGGGGCGGCCGACGTAATGGGTCCAGAGATCATTCATCTCGTCCCAGAAGCTTTGATCGGTCTTGGCAAATTCGTATTGGCGCTCCAGCTCCAGGATCAGCGGCATCAGCGTTTCGGAGACGAACCGCCCTCCGAAATCGCCAAACCGGCCGTTCTCATCGGGCCCAGTCATGAAACTGTTGATCAGGTCTTCCGGCATCGGCGTACCTCCCCGCGTTACATCAGATCGCGTTTATACCCGATGTGAGAAGCGGTAAAGCCGAGCGCCGTGTAGAACTTTGCGCTGTCGGTCCGGCTCTCGTTCATGGTGAGCTGGATCAGGGTGCACCCGGCTTCGCGGGCGCGGCGGTCCACCTCGTCAAAGAGCTGGCGGCCCAGCCCCTGCCCGCGCAACGCACGGGCCACACGCACACTCTCGACCTGGGCCCGCCGCGCAGCCCGCAACGAAAGCCCAGAGATGAACGTGAGCTGACAGGTCGCCACAACACCCTTTCCCTCTACCTCACCCACAAGGAGACGGTTGTTTCCCTCACGGCGCATCGCCTCGAACGCCTCAATGTAACGCGCAGGATCAGCTCCCTCGCGGGCTGCACCCAGCCGGTCGTCTTCGAGGAGTGCAAGGATGTCGGGGATGTCGTCGACAGTCGCGTCGCGAAAGGTCAGGCGCATGGAACCGTTTCCTGAAGTCAGGGGTCCGCAGACACGGACAGAGAGAGAGCGATGTCAGGCCGCGCGCAAGGTCTGCGCGGCCGAAACAAAGGCGGCGATCCGCGCGGGGTCTTTCTGGCCGGGCGCGCTCTCTACACCGGAGGACACATCGACCTGCCGCGCCCCGGTCCGCGCAATCGCCTCTGCAACGTTTTCAGGCGTGAGCCCCCCGGCCAGCATCCATGGCCCCGGCCAACGCCGCCCTTCCAAGAGACGCCAGTCGAATGCAAGGCCATTTCCCCCCGGCAAATCCGCCCCCGGCGCCGGCTTTGCATCCACCAGAATCTGGTCAGCCACGTCCGCGTAGGCGTCGAGACGCGGCAAATCGTTCGCCGAGGCAACACCTACCGCCTTCATCACCGGAAGACCCGTCCGTGCGCGCACATCAGCGACGCGCTCTGGGGTCTCGCGCCCGTGGAGCTGAAGCATGTCGAGCGGGACTGAAGCCAGAAGCGCGTCCAGCTCCGCGTCGGTCATGTCCACGGTCAGGCCCACCTTGGCCAGCCCAACGGGCGCGGCCAGCGCAATGTCCCGTGCCTGGTCATGGTCTACATTACGCGGGGATCTTCCGAAGAACACGAGGCCGATGTATCGCCCCCCTGCCCGCGCGACCACCTGCGCTTCCACGGGCGTGGTCAACCCACAGATCTTGACGGCGATGTCAGCGGACATGGCCCCTCAGCTGGCCTTTTTGGGCTGTTCGAGCAGGGCGAGAACCTCGTCCTTGTCCTCGTCGCGACCGCCCTTCATCTTGATCATCTCACGCTTGAGCGTGCGCACCTGCTGCTGGCGCTTGGCGACTTCCTTGCGGTGCTTGCCCTCGCGCAGCCACTCCCAGACGAAGCCGATCAGCAGGCCGGCGATCACCCCGCCCAGCACCACCGCATAGAGCGGCAGCGTGATGGCGTAGGACAGTCCCGAGAAGCTCTCCAGCTCCGGGGTCAGCGCCGTGAGCGTGACCGTGTTCGTGTTGGCCAGGCACAGCACGACGAGGCAGAGCGCCAGCACGAGCAGGAACAGGTATTTGAGGAAGCGAATCATGGCAGGGCCTCGGTCAGGTAGGGGTCTCGTCGTTCAACCGATCCCGTAGCAGCTTGCCCGTCTTGAAGAAAGGGACGTGCTTCTCGTCCACCTCGACCGCATCGCCGGTGCGCGGGTTGCGCCCGGTGCGGGCATCGCGCTTTTTGACGGAGAAGGCGCCGAACCCGCGCAGCTCGACCCGATCGCCCCGCGCCATCGCGTCGATGATCTCCTCGAAGATCGTATTCACGATGCGCTCCACGTCCCGCTGATAGAGGTGTGGGTTTTCGTCCGCGAGGATCTGGATGAGCTCTGACCGGATCATGTTTCCCCCCAAATGCAGGCGCGCGCTCTCGCTCGCCAAGATATGATTTTAACACCGACTATAGGCGCAAATCTGCAGTGCGGGAACGGCCAAGCGACGCTCGCGACGCACAAATCCACACCTAAAGTGTGGGAAAAAGACAGCAAAAGCCGCATGGAGCGGTTGCCGTGCCTCGCCCCTCGCCGTGGAGCGCCTCTCGCCAGGTCTTCAGGGTGAGATGATTCGCCACGGTCATGAAGACCTTACCTAAGGGTCGCTGCGCACTGGCGTGCAGCCCGTTTTTCCGACGCGCGGCGCATGTGAAACTGAGCGTTTGGCGATCCTGCGCCGGGACAACGGTCCCAAGACGCCCGGAGCGTCGCGTGCCGATGCCGACGGCCACGCCCTGCTCTTCTCCCGTCGAACCGCACGAAAAAGCCCCGCGTGCCGAGGCACACGGGGCTCCCATTCGTCATGTCGCAAGATCTTAGGAATCGTCGCCTTTGAGCGCGGCTCCAAGGATATCGCCCAGCGACGCACCGCTGTCGGACGAGCCGAACTGCTCGACGGCTTCGCGTTCTTCGGCGATCTCGCGGGCTTTGATCGAGAGGCCGAGGCGGCGGGTCTTGGTGTCGATGTTCGTCACGCGCACATCCACCTTGTCGCCCACGCCAAAGCGCTCGGGGCGCTGCTCGGCCCGGTCGCGGCTGAGGTCGGACCGGCGGATGAAGGACTTCATGCCCTCGTATTCCACCTCGATGCCGCCATCCTCGATCGCCGTCACTTCGACGGTGATGATGCCGCCGCGCTTCACGCCGCCGGTCGCATCGGCGAACTTGTCGCCGCCCAGCGCCTTGACGGAGAGCGAGATGCGCTCCTTGTCGGTGTCGACTTCGGTGACCACGGCCTTGACCATGTCGCCCTTGCGGTAGTTCTGGATCGCATCCTCACCGCGCTCGTCCCAGCTGAGGTCGCTGAGATGCACCATGCCGTCGATGTCGCCCGGCAGGCCGATGAACAGACCGAATTCGGTGATGTTCTTGACCTCGCCCTCGACCTCGGTGCCCTCGGGATGCGTCTCGGCAAAGACTTCCCAGGGGTTGCGCATGGTCTGCTTGAGACCGAGCGACACGCGGCGCTTGCCGGTGTCGATCTCGAGCACCATGACCTCGACCTCTTGCGAGGTGGAGACGATCTTGCCCGGGTGCACG
>JBCCYI010000122.1:0-13481 GCA_039189975.1 Pseudomonadota bacterium | reverse complement strand
TGCGTCTCCATGAACATACCCGTACTCCACCATGATATTCTTGTTTGGATCAATAAACCCTAACCCGGGCACATGACTTGAATACCACGAAATGCGTTCCGGAGTGTTCTGCAAACATAGCCCGAAGTAGCCCAAGGTAAGAGCAGCCAAAAAACACAGGCGCCTCCAACTCTCCAAGCTGGGCCAACCCGAAACAAATTTCGGTTGCATGCCTGCTGCTATACCGATTTGCACCAGGGCGGTGGCCTTACAGTTCAACCAGATGTCTCTAAGGTCAAAAACACGATCAGGCGCAAGCCACTGAATTGTTTCATCGACCATTCCCGCAAGGGTGCCCGTGATAGTGACAGCCAGGTAAATACTGTAATCACGCACCCGGTGGCTAAAGGCCCGAAAAAGCAAAATCGAAAGCGTGCCGTATTGAACATAATGCACCGCTTCAACCGAGCTACCACTTGCCAAGTCGAAGGCCAGGTAGATTACAACGCCCGCGACACCCAAAAGCGAAATGAATGACGAAAACGACCAGCGCCGACGGGTAATATAAAGCGCCGACCCAGCCGCAGCGACTGCACAGGCCGCAACGGCATATGTGAAAAACCCACTACCCCAGTTCTCTTCAACCCAGTCTACGCCGTCTCTTACGTAGGGAACGGTCACGAATGTGAGGCATGCCCAGAACACCGCATAGCCCCAGGACAGGATTTCTCGCTCTTTCGGGACGCGATCAAACATAATCGCTATTATATCTGTAAAGCTTGACCAACCGATAGTTCAGATTTTGCACATCGGACCATATTCAGAGCTTTAAATTACTGTTTTCGGCACTCTGTGCACTTACTCGATGTAAGCCCCCTTGCACAGCTCTGCCGGATGGCTATAAGGCCAACAATTTGCGTTTTCGATGGGGGCCGGAATGCCAAAAAGAACCGATATCAATTCCATTATGATCATCGGTGCGGGGCCTATCATCATTGGCCAGGCCTGCGAATTTGACTATTCCGGAGCTCAAGCGTGTAAGGCGCTGCGCGAGGAAGGCTACCGTGTCATTTTGGTGAACTCCAACCCGGCGACCATCATGACTGATCCCGGCCTTGCAGACGCCACATATATTGAGCCGATCACACCCGAAGTCGTCGCCAAAATCATTGAGAAAGAGCGCCCCGATGCGCTCTTACCCACTATGGGAGGGCAGACTGGGCTAAACACCTCTCTCGCTGTGGCCGACATGGGCGTCCTAGACAAGTTCGGTGTCGAACTCATCGGGGCCAATCGTGAAGCCATTGAGATGGCCGAAGACCGTAAGCTGTTCCGCGAGGCGATGGACCGACTGGGCATCGAAAACCCGCGTGCCACGATTGCAAATAACATGGATGAGTGCATGGCAGCGCTCGACGAGATTGGCCTGCCTGCGATCATCCGGCCTGCGTTTACTCTGGGCGGCACCGGCGGCGGGGTTGCCTATAACCGGGCCGACTATGAGTATTTCTGCAAATCCGGACTTGATGCGTCGCCGGTGAGCCAAATCCTGATCGACGAGAGCCTTCTGGGGTGGAAGGAGTTCGAGATGGAGGTGGTCCGCGACAAGGCGGACAATGCGATCATCGTCTGCTCCATCGAGAACGTCGATCCGATGGGCGTGCATACGGGCGACTCGATCACCGTGGCCCCGGCGCTGACGCTGACGGACAAGGAATACCAGATGATGCGCAACGGCTCGATTGCCGTCTTGCGCGAGATCGGGGTGGAGACCGGCGGCTCCAACGTGCAGTGGGCGGTGAACCCGGAAGATGGGCGCATGGTCGTCATCGAGATGAACCCGCGGGTGTCGCGGTCTTCGGCGCTGGCGTCGAAAGCGACGGGGTTCCCGATTGCCAAGATCGCAGCGAAGCTCGCGGTGGGCTACACGCTTGATGAGCTCGACAACGACATCACCAAGGTGACGCCCGCGTCCTTTGAGCCGACGATCGACTATGTTGTGACGAAGATCCCGCGCTTTGCGTTTGAGAAGTTCCCGGGCGCCAAGCCGGAGCTGACGACGGCGATGAAGTCCGTCGGGGAGGCGATGTCCATCGGGCGGACGATCCACGAGAGCCTGCAGAAGGCGCTGGCGTCGATGGAGACAGGGCTGACGGGGTTTGACGAGGTCGCGATCCCTGGGGTGTCGTCGGGGGCGCCCGATGCTGCGGCGATCACCAAGGCGCTGAGCGAGCGGCACCCGGACCGGATGCGCGTGATTGCGCAGGCGATGCGGCACGGGCTGACGGACGACCAGATCAATGCTGCAACGGCGTTCGATCCGTGGTTCCTTGCCCGGATCCGCGAGATCGTGGAGGCCGAGGAGCGGGTGCGCAAGGACGGGCTGCCGCTGGATGCGGACGGGCTGCGGGCGCTCAAGATGCTGGGCTTTACCGATGCGCGGCTGGCGAAGCTCACCGGGCGCGACGAAGGGCAGGTGCGGCGCGCGCGGCAGAACCTTGGGGTTGTGGCCAGCTTCAAGCGGATCGACACCTGTGCGGCCGAGTTCGAGGCGCAGACGCCCTACATGTACTCCACCTACGAGGTGCCCGCGATGGGCGATGTGGAGTGCGAGAGCCGGCCGACCGAAGCCAACAAAGTGGTGATCCTCGGCGGCGGGCCGAACCGGATCGGGCAGGGGATCGAGTTCGACTATTGCTGCTGCCACGCGTGTTTCGCGCTGACGGAGGCGGGTTACGAGACCATCATGGTCAACTGTAACCCCGAGACCGTCTCGACCGATTATGACACGTCCGACCGGCTCTACTTCGAGCCGCTGACCTTCGAGCATGTGCTGGAGATCCTGCGCGTCGAGCAGCAGCGGGGTACGCTGAAGGGCGTCATTGTGCAGTTCGGCGGGCAGACGCCACTGAAACTTGCGCGCGCGCTGGAGGCGGAAGGGATCCCGATCTTGGGCACCACGCCCGACGCGATCGACCGGGCGGAGGATCGCGAGCGGTTCCAAGCGCTGGTGCACAAGCTCGGGTTGAAGCAACCGAAGAACGCGATTGCCTCGTCCGACGCCGCCGCGCTGGAGCTGGCCGAAGAGATCGGCTTCCCGCTCGTCATCCGCCCGTCCTACGTGCTCGGTGGCCGGGCGATGGAGATCGTGCGCGACCGCGCGCAGCTGGAGCGCTACATCTCCGAAGCGGTGGTGGTCTCGGGCGACAGCCCCGTGCTGCTCGACAGCTACCTCGACGGCGCGGTCGAGGTGGATGTGGACGCGCTTTCGGATGGCGCGACCGTGCATGTTGCGGGGATCATGCAGCACATCGAGGAGGCGGGCGTGCATTCGGGCGACTCAGCCTGCTCGCTCCCGCCCTATTCGCTGCCCGACGGGATCGTGGCGGAGATGGAGCGTCAGGCCGAGGCGCTGGCGCTGGAGTTGGGCGTCGTGGGCCTGATGAACGTGCAGTTCGCGGTGAAGGCCAACGCGGCGGGAGACGACGAGGTCTACCTCATCGAGGTGAACCCGCGCGCCTCGCGGACGGTGCCGTTTGTCGCCAAGGCCGTGAACTCGCCCGTCGCGTCGATTGCCGCGCGGCTGATGGCGGGCGAGGGGATGGGCGCGTTCGATCTGGTGCCGCCCCGGATCGACGGGTTCGCCGTAAAGGAAGCGGTGCTGCCATTCGCGCGGTTCCCCGGGGTGGACACGCTCCTGGGCCCGGAGATGCGCTCGACGGGCGAGGTGATGGGCTCGGACGCCAACTTCCACCGTGCGTTCCTGAAGGCGCAGATGGGGGCGGGGGTGACGCTGCCGGCGTCGGGCAAGGTCTTCCTGTCGATCAAGGAGGCGGACAAGACGCCGATGCTCTTGGAGACGGCGCAGGTGCTCGTGGGCCTCGGCTTCGAGATCGTGGCGACGCGGGGGACGGCGGCGTTTCTGGCCGAGGGCGGCGTGGCCTCCGAGGTGGTCAACAAGGTCTATGAGGGGCGGCCCAACATCGTCGACACGATGAAGGACGGTGGCATCGACTTGGTGATGAACACGACCGAGGGCGCGCAGGCCGTCGAGGACAGCCGTTCGATGCGCAACGTCGCGCTCACGGATCGCATCCCCTACTACACGACCCTCGCCGCCTCCCACGCAACAGCCCTGGCGATGAAAGCGCGCGAAGAGGGCGAGGTCGGCGTGCAGGCGCTGCAGGGGTAGGCCCCTGCAGCATCGCTAGTCTTCGTTCTCCTGAGCGAAAGCCCCTGCTTTTGTCTGGTCGTGTATGTACGCAACGGCAAGGTAAGCGCTGAAGAAGGGGATGACTTCGTTGGGGGACGTGAGCTGGGAACTCGGAACGTTGTCGTTTCCGAGCTTCAGGTAACGGAAGGTCCCGCCGTGGCGGTGATGCCTTTGGCTCAACCAAGCAACTTGATCCCGTGGTTTGGGTAACTGTTCCCCGATCATGGCATTGGTTGGAATGTCGGCGATCTCGTACAGTTCCTCTTGGCTAAACAACTGGATGAGTTTCCCCCGGCGTCTTTCCGCTCCGCCACGATGGTACAGGCGCCATTGCTGGCGCACGTGCTCGGACGTTGTCATGAGGACCTCCGAGGCAGTCGATCCGGAGGCGGCGACTTCTCTGTAGAGAGATTGCAGGTTGTGGCCGTGGCGTTCGACATCGTCGGTTGGGTCAGAGGCAAGCAACATCCCTTTCAGAGCGAGCTCCATCGCGTGGCAATAGAGAAAGCCAACAGGGTGGTACGATGCACGTGGGTTCTGCTCGGTCCTTTTCGCGTCCTGGAGCGATCTCGCCGCGTCCGCGTATTCCCAGGCCAAGCGGATGAACCCTATGGCACTGGGGCTGTCGATCTCGTCTTCACTCACGGTTTGCGATCCTTCTAGGAGCAAGAGCTAGGAAGAAGACGGCCTTCTGTCGGTTCAGGTACCCACTACTCCGCGAGGACGGAGGCGCGGTCGAGCTGGTTGTTTTGCCATTGGCCCTCGGCGGCGGTGCCGTCGGCGTAGGTGATGCGGCCGGGGCCTTCGCGGCTGCCGTCGACGAAGGTGCCGGTGTAGGTCTCGCCGGTGGGGAAGGTCGCAGTACCCTGGCCGTGTTTGCGGCCCGCGCGCCAGGACCCGGTGTAGGCATAGCCGTCGGATGTCGTGAGCGTGCCCTCGCCCTCGCGCAGGCCCGCGACGAAGCCGCCCTCGTAGGTCGAGCCGTCGGGGAAGGTGGCGACGCCCGCGCCATGGGGCGCGCCGCCCAGCCAAGTGCCGGTGTAGCTGTAGCCATCCGCGTAGGCGATGCTGCCCTCGCCCTCGGGCAGGCCGGCGACAAAGCCGCCCTCGTACGCCGACCCGTCGGCATAGGTGGCCCGTCCCGTCCCGTGCATGACGCCCTCCTCCCAGCCGCCCGCGTAGCTGGAGCCGTCGGGGTGGGTCATGCGACCTTCGCCGTGGGCGAGACCGTCGAGGAGGGCCCCTTCGTAGGTGGTGCCGTCGGGGTAGATCGCGCGGCCCGCGCCCGCGACCTGACCCTCGGCCCAGGGGCCCTCGTAGGCGGTGCCGTCGGTGCTGCGGAAGATGCCACGGCCGTGGCGCTGGTCGTTGAGAAAGCCGCCCTCGTAGGAGCTGCCATCGGCGTATTCGATGCGGCCCTGGCCCTCGCGTCGGCCATTGACGAGTGCGCCTTCGTAGCTGTCGCCCGAGGGCTGGACCATGCGGCCGCTGCCGTGGATGCGGCCCGCTTCCCAGGTGCCGTCGTAGTCGAGACCCTCGGCGGTGATAAGGCGGCCCTGACCGGCGCGGAGTCCCGCGACCATGCCGCCTTCATAGATCGAGCCGTCGGGGTAGGTGATCTTACCCGTGCCCTGCTTGGCGCCGGCGACCCAGCCGCCCTCGTAGCGGTAGCCGTTGGGCGCGGTGAGCACGCCCTCGCCCTCGGCGCGTCCGTTGACGAAGGGGCCCTCGTAGCGCGTCCCGTCGGCATAGACGGCAACGCCGTCACCTACTTTGCTGCCAGCGACCCACGTGCCCTCGAACGAGCCGCCATCGGGGTAGACGATGCGGCCGAACCCGTCGGGCTGACCGGCGACGAAGGCCCCTTCGTAGATCGAGCCGTCGGCGAAGATGGCGCGGCCCTGGCCGAGGATTTCGCCTTCGACCCAGGCGCCGGTGTATTCGTAGCCGTTGGGCAGCCGGTAGGTGCCCTGGCCGTGCTGGAGCCCGTCCTTGAAGGTGCCCTCGTAGACCCCGCCGTTCTCGTATTGCTTGATCTCGATCCGGCCGACTTGCGCGTCGGCCGCCCCGGGCAGAAGCGCAAGACAGAGCGCGAGGGCGGGCAGAAACGCGGGAGACGGGACGCTGCGGGACATCGGGAAACTCGGGCGAGGGAACCAGGTGAAACGTGTCGGGATGCGGGGGCGCCCGCGGTGGGGCGCGCACCGGCTGGGTGCCCAGATTAGGGTCGCCGCGGCGGAGGGGCAATCGTTTTCCCTGCCGGGCCCGCGTTTGAGCGGGAGCGGGCGCTTTGGCGGCTTTCGCTTTGGCGGGAAGGTGGTATGACGCGAGCGACCCGGCCGGTGTCCGGGCCTTTCGCGGTCAGTCACTGGGAGCGACGCTTCGATGGAACGGTTTCGCCTGACGCTTGCACAACTCAACCCCACGGTCGGCGCGCTTGGGGCCAACGCGGCCCTGGCGCTGGACGCCTGGACCCAGGCCAAAGCGGCGGGGGCCGACATGGTGGTGCTGCCGGAGATGTTTCTGAGCGGCTATCAAGCGCAGGATCTGGTGATGAAGCGCGCGTTTGTGGCCGATTGCGCGCGGCACCTGGAGCGGCTGGCCGCCGATTGCGCGGAGGGGCCCGCGCTGGGGATCGGGCTGCCGCATCTGGAGGGCGAGACGCTGCACAACGTCTACTGCATCCTGCAGGGGGGCGCGGTGCGGGCACGGGTGACCAAGCACCATCTGCCCAATTTCAACGTCTTTGACGAAGAGCGCGTCTTTGAGAGCGGGGCGATCCACGGGCCCTACACGGTGGGCCCCGTCCGCATCGGGACACCGATCTGCGAGGACGCCTGGCATGCGGATGTCGCCGAGACGCAGGCCGAGACCGGCGCCGAGATCCTCATCGTGCCCAACGGCTCCCCCTATTTCCGGGGCAAGCGCGACATTCGGATGGCGCATATGGTGGCGCGCGTGGTGGAGACAGAGTTGCCGCTTGTCTACCTCAACCTCGTGGGCGGGCAGGACGACCAGATGTTCGACGGGGCGTCCTTCGTGCTGAATCCGCATGGGCAGCTTGTCGTGCAGATGCCGGTGATGGACGAAGCGATCACCCACGTCGATTTCGAGAACGACGGGTCTGGCTGGCAGGCGGTGCCGCAAACGCTGGGGCACTACCCTGACGATTGGGAGCTCGACTACCGCGTGATGGTCGAGGCGCTGCGGGACTATCTGGCGAAATCCGGCTTCGGCAAGGTGCTCCTGGGGCTGTCGGGCGGGGTCGACAGCGCGCTCGTTGCGGCGATCGCGGCGGATGCGATCGGGCCCCAGAACGTGCGCTGCGTGATGCTGCCGTCGGAGTTCACCTCCGCCCATTCGCTGGAGGATGCGGCGGGGGTCGCCGAGCGTCTGGGCTGCCCGCTCGACGAGGTGCCGATCGGGCAGGCGCGGGAGGCGGTGACGTCGACTCTGGCGCCGCTCTTTGCCGGGACGAACAGCGGGATCGCAGAGGAGAACATCCAGTCGCGCCTGCGCGGGCTCCTCTTGATGGCGCTCTCCAACAAGTTTGGCGAGATGCTGCTGACGACCGGGAACAAGTCCGAGGTGGCTGTCGGCTACGCCACGATTTATGGCGATATGTCAGGGGGATATAACCCGATCAAGGACCTCTACAAGACGCGTGTCTTCGAGACCTGCCGCTGGCGCAACAGCGCGCATCGCGACTGGATGAAGGGTCCTGCGGGCGAGGTCATCCCGCCGCGGGTGATCGACAAGCCCCCTTCGGCGGAGCTGCGCGCCGACCAGAAGGACGAGGACAGCCTGCCGCCCTACGACGTGCTCGACGCGATCCTGGAGCGGCTGATCGACGGCGAGCAATCCCTCGCCGAGGTGGTCGCCGCCGGGTATGATCGCGAGACGGTGCGCCGCGTGGAGCACCTGATCTACATCAGCGAGTACAAGCGTTATCAGTCGGCCCCCGGCGCGCGTCTGACGCGGCGCGCCTTCTGGCTCGACCGGCGCTACCCGATCGTCAACCGCTGGCGCGACCCGAGCGCGGAAGCCAACGCCGCGGAGTGAACGCTGGTCCTGCGGGAGGCGCAGGGAGTGACCTGCGGCAGCCGCTTGGGGAGGCTGGGGTTGGACCGGTTGGGTGCAAGCGCTTTGGGTCTGGCGAGCTCGCGAAGAGGCGGGCGGTGACACGATGAACCTGGGCGTGGGGGAGAACCGGATGGGAGACCGTCGTGCCGACGCGCGGACACCCGGCAGCGGAGGGGCGGACGGCCCCGCCGTCACGTTCGGGCCGCAGACGCGGCGGGACCCGCGCGCGTTCGGGCTGTTGAGCCTCTGTGCCGCGGGCTGGCTCTGGCTGGCCTACGATGTGGCGCGCACGGAGGCCCAAGGGCCCGGGTCGGGGGCGCTCGGCATGGCAGTCGTGGCCGGGGTCACCTTTGCCATCGGGGCGGCCACGTGGTGGTTCTCGCCGCTGGCGCAGGGGCGGCTGTCGGCCGGCCCGGCGGGGGTGGCGTTCGAGCAATGGCGGGGCCGGACGGTGGCGCCGAAGGCGTTCGGCTGGTCGGAGCTCAGCGCGGTGCGGCTGAAGCGCGGTGCCTGGGGGCGGCTGCGGCTCGGCTTTGTTGCGCGGCCCGTCGCGGGCGGGAGCGCGGCGCAGGTCACGTGGATCGACGTGGCTGGGCTCGACCTTGTGGAGCTCGACCTGGCAGGGCTCGACTTCGCCGGGCGGGATCCTGGGGCGCGGGGTTTGATCGACACGATCGGCACGGTGGCAGAGGGCGCGGGTTATGCGCTGAAGGCCGTCGGCAAAACCGCGCGCAGCGGGCGGATACGCCGGGCGGCGCGGTGGCAGGTGGTAGCGCGGCCGAAGGGCGTGGCATGAGCGCGCCGCTGCCCGAGACGCTACCGGAGACGCTGGGGCCGACCACGGCGCGCAACTGGGGCTGGGCGGTGCTCCTGGGCGCGGGGGCGGTGCTCTGCGCGGCGTCCGCGTTGGAGGCGACGCTGCGGCTCGGGGCCGGGTGGACCGAGACGGCGCTGCCGCTGCTGGTGGGCGCGCCGCTGGCCGCCGGGGCGCACTGGGTCTGGCGGCTGCCGCCCTTCGAGCGGACGGTACTGCGGGTTGATGCCGGGGGCGTGGAGGTCGCGGGGCGGCGGGCGCAGGTGCGGCTGGCCTGGGCGGAGATTGCCGCGATCACCTTGCGCCCGGCGTCGATGGGACCGGCGTATATGACGCTGGAGCGGGCGGCGCCCGGTCAGGAGGCGGACGCCGAGGAGCCGCAGACGGCGGTCGGGTTTCTGGCAGCGCGGGACGCGGGCGTGGACGACGCGCCCGGGGTGATGTTCCCGGTGCGGGCGGTCGGCGTGTCGGCCGAGGAGATCGCGGCGGTCCTGGCGAGGGGCGCCGAAGCGGCGGGCTACCGGATGGAGGAGCCGGGACGCGGCGACGGGCGCGCCGTCCACCGCTTTGGCGGGCCGCGGCGCTGGATCCTCATGCGGGACTGAGGCGGAGCGGGTGACCGGGGCCAAAAGTGGTAGCCAGACCTTCACGAAACCGCTATCAATAGCGCAGAGCGTCGGAAAACGGCGCCGATGAGAGCCCGAACGGGCACAGGCAGAGACAGGCAACATCGGGCGGAACTCCATGACGGAGATGGTCCACGGTACGGTTCCCGTTCAGGCGGGGGAGCCGGTTATTCCACGCTGGTGGCGGAGCGTCGACAAGTGGTCGATCGCGTGCGTTATGATGCTTTTCGGCATCGGGCTGCTCCTTGGCATGGCGGCGTCGGTGCCGCTGGCGGAGCGCAACGGGCTGCCGCAGTTTCACTATGTTGAGCGCCAGGCGATCTTTGGCGGGATGGCGCTGGTGGTGATGCTCGTGGTGTCGATGTTCTCGCCGGGTCTTGTGCGGCGGCTCGGGGTGATCGGGTTCGTCATTGGGCTGTTGGCGCTGATGGCACTGCCGTTTTTGGGGACGGATTTCGGCAAAGGGGCGGTGCGGTGGTATTCGCTTGGCTTTGCGTCGGTGCAGCCGTCTGAGTTTCTCAAGCCCTGTTTCGTGATCCTGGTGGCGTGGCTGATGGCCGCGTCGCACGACGTGACCGGGCCGCCGGGCAAGACGATGTCGCTTGGGGTGGCGTTGATTGTGGTTGGATTGTTGGCGATCCAGCCCGACTTCGGACAGGCGGCGCTGGTGCTCTTTGGCTGGGGCGTGATGTACTTCGTGGCCGGGGCGCCAATCCTCGTGCTGGTGGCCGTGGCGGCGGCGACGGTGGGCGCCGGCGTTGTGGCCTACAACGGCTCGGAGCATTTCGCCCGGCGGATCGACGGATTTCTGACGCCCGATCTGGACCCGCGCACGCAGCTCGGGTTTGCGACGAACGCGATCCGGGAGGGCGGGTTCTTCGGCGTGGGCGTGGGCGAGGGGCAGGTGAAGTGGTCCCTGCCGGACGCGCATACGGATTTCATCATCGCGGTGGCGGCAGAGGAATACGGGCTGGTGCTCGTGGCGGTGATCATTGCCCTCTATGCGACGCTGGTGGTGCGGGCGCTCTGGCGGCTGACGCGGGAGCGGGACCCGTTTGTGCGGCTCGCGGGCACGGGGCTTGCCTGCATGTTTGCGGCGCAGGCGATGATCAACATGGGCGTGGCGGTGCGGCTATTGCCGGCCAAGGGGATGACGCTGCCGTTTGTGAGTTACGGCGGGTCGTCGCTCATTGCGGGCGGGATCGCGATGGGGGCGCTTTTGGCGCTGACGCGGGCGCGGCCGCAGGGGGCGATGCAGGACCTGTTCGACCGTGGCGGGCGGGGGCGCTGACATGGGAGATGCGGCGCTCCGTGGCGGGCCGGCGGCCGGTCGGTATTTCGAGCAAGAAGAAGATACGCGCGGGGCGCGGGGGTGACGGCGCCGCTCTGCATCATCGCCGCGGGCGGGACGGGGGGGCATATGTTCCCTGCGCAGGCGCTGGCGGAGGCGCTTTTGGCGCGCGGATGGCGCGTGCAGCTCTCGACCGATGCACGGGGCGCGCGCTATGCGGGCGGGTTTCCGGAGGCGGTGACGGTGGAGGAGGTGGCATCGGCGACCTTTGCGCGGGGCGGGCTGGGCGCCAAGCTCGCGGTGCCGTTTGTATTGCTGGGCGGGGTCGTTTCGGCGACATTGCGGCTGATGCGGAGCCGGCCGGATGTCGTTGTGGGGTTTGGCGGCTACCCGTCGATCCCGGCGCTGGGGGCAGCGTGGCTCTTACGGCGGCCGCGGTTGATCCATTAGCAGAACGGGATTCTGGGGCGGGTGAACCGGCTCTTTGCGCGCCGTGTGGATGCGGTGGCGTGCAGCCTGTGGCCGACGGAGGCGCCGGATGGAGCGGTGCTGATCCATACCGGCAATCCGGTGCGCGATGAGGTGCTGGAGCGGGCGACGTCGGGCTATATTCCGCCGGGGGAGTATCCGATGTCGATCCTTGTGATGGGCGGCAGCCAAGGGGCGCGGATCCTGTCGGATGTGGTGCCGCCGGCGCTGGCGGCGCTGCCGCTGGAGGTGGTGCAGCGGTTGCGGGTGGCGCATCAGGCGCGCGACGAGGATGCGGAGCGGGTCTCGGCGTTTTACCTCGAGCATGCGGTCGATGCGGAAGTGGCGCCGTTCTTTTCCGACATTGCGCGGCGGATCAGCGAGGCGCAGCTGGTGATCAGCCGGGCCGGGGCGTCTTCGGTTGCGGATATCGCGACGATTGGGCGGCCTTCGATCCTGATCCCCTATGCGGCGGCGGCAGGCGATCACCAGACGGCCAACGCGCGGGGGCTGGCGCAGGCGGAGGCGGCGGTGGTGATCCCGGAAAGCCGGCTTGCGCCCGAGAGCCTGAGCGCGCATATCGCCGCGATCCTCGAACACCCCGACGCGGCGCGCCGGATGGCGTCCAACGCGGGCCGGCACGCGCGACCGGATGCGACGGAGCGTCTTGTGGCGCTGGTCGAGGATCTGGCGTCTGGCAGGGGCGTCACGGCAGAGACGGACACAAAAACACCAACAGGCGGATCCTAAATCATGGACGGCAGCACGATGATGAGCCCAGCGACGAAGCTTCCCCAGGATGTGGGGCCGATCCACTTTGTCGGGATCGGGGGGATCGGCATGTCCGGGATCGCGGAGGTGCTGCTGACCCATGGCTATCAGGTGCAGGGGTCGGACCTGAAGGCGTCGAAGATCACGGAGCGGCTGGAGACGCTCGGGGCGCGGGTCTTCGTCGGCCAGCGGGCGGAGAACCTGGAGGGGGCCGAGGTCGTCGTTGTGTCGTCGGCGATCAAGCCGGGCAATGCCGAGCTCGACGCGGCGCGTGCGCAGGGGCTGCCGGTGGTGCGCCGGGCTGAGATGCTGGCGGAGCTGATGCGGCTGAAGTCGAACGTTGCGGTGGCCGGCACCCATGGCAAGACGACGACGACGACGATGGTGGCCACGCTGCTCGATGCCGGGGGGATCGACCCAACGGTGATCAATGGCGGGATCATCCACGCCTATGGCTCGAACGCGCGGGCGGGGCAGGGCGAGTGGATGGTGGTGGAGGCCGACGAGAGCGACGGGACGTTCAACCGTCTGCCCGCGACGATCGCCGTTGTCACCAATATCGACCCCGAGCACATGGAGCATTGGGGGACAATCGAGGCGCTGCGCGACGGGTTCCACGACTTCGTCTCCAACATCCCCTTCTACGGGCTGGCGGTGTGCTGCACCGATCACCCGGAGGTGCAGGCGCTGGTGGGGCGGATTTCGGACCGGCGGGTCGTGACCTTTGGGTTCAACGCGCAGGCGGACGTGCGCGCGGTCAACCTGCGGTACGTCAAGGGCGTCGCGCAGTTCGACGTGGCGCTTCAGGCGGAGGGGGCGCTGATCGAGGGCTGTACGCTGCCGATGCCGGGGGATCACAACGTGTCCAACGCGTTGTCGGCGATTGCGGTGGCGCGGCACCTGGGAATGAAGCGCGACGAGATCCGCGACGCGCTGGCGAAGTTTGGCGGCGTTAACCGCAGATTCACCAAAGTGGGCGAAGTTGGCGGGGTGACGATCATTGACGACTATGGGCATCACCCGGTCGAGATCGCGGCCGTGCTGAAGGCGGCGCGCCAGGCCGTGGGCGAGGAGCCGGGGCCGGGCGGTCTGCCCGGGCGCGTGATCGCGGTGCACCAGCCGCATCGGTACTCGCGCCTGTCGTCGCTCTTTGACGACTTCTGCGGCTGTTTCAACGAGGCGGACGTGGTCGCCATCGCGGAGGTTTTTGCCGCCGGGGAGGCGCCGATCCCCGGC
>JBCCYI010000121.1:0-13630 GCA_039189975.1 Pseudomonadota bacterium | reverse complement strand
TTCGGACGACCCCAGATGTTCTCGCCCATCCGGCGGTCAATTTTGTACTTGGCAGCGGTGCGTTTGGTCACCTCTGATCTCCTTCTTGGGCCACGACGCAGCGTCGCGCGCGCGGCAGATGTGAAGGGCGTTGTCCTTTGCACGGGCGCGGACGCGCTCTGGCCGACAGGCATCCCCTCGCGGGGGCCACCAACACCAATGGAACGCGGCATATCTCAGGCTCGGACTGTCCTGTCAAGGCCCGACGCCCGGCATCACCCCCGCGGGGGCTGCCGCGGGCAAATCACCGCCGTCTGCCCTGCGTGGCCGGCCACCTCCCGCGCCTTCGGGCGGCGCTGCGCGTAAACGTGGCGCCCCGGTCAAAGCAGCGGCCTTAAGACGGAGCCGCGCGCCCGACGAGCGCTCAGGCCGCGCGGGTGCGCCACCCCGCGGTCCGGATCGGCCAGAACGCATCCTGCATCAATACAATCTGCGCCTCCGCCCGGGTCAAACACCTGAGCCCTGCGCGCCTCTCCGACCCTGCAAGACAGGCCACCGACCCGGCCATCAGCAGCGCGGCGCCGTCCTCGTGGGCATCGACCTCGAGGGCGATCAGGTCGGCTGAGCGGACCATGTCGACCCCTGGCAGCATCTCCAGGTCCGCGACGCGCACCAGTGCCTCTTCCAGACCGTCCGACGTCCCGTCGCCTGCCCCGAAAAGCGCGCCCAACCGTCGGCCCTCTATGGCAACATGCGTGCCCGCTCCGATGGTGACGGCGCGCGCCGGCCCGGCCTCATGGAGCACGCCCGGCTCCATTCGGAGCGCCGCGACACGAGGGCGCAACCGCACCCGGCGCAGGGGCGCAGAGCCGCGATCGGTCAGAACAGGATCGCCCGGCCGCAGCCGCTCGACGGCTGTCGGACCGAACGGGGTCTCCACCGCCGTCCCGATGCCAAACCCGGCCACGGAGGGCAGATGCGGCTCAGCACGCCGCTCCGCATCGTTGACCGTAACGACCCAGAGCAGCGTCCCTTCGGGAGGCGTTTCCCCTGAAAACAAGACGAGATCTGGTACGTTGCCCGAAGGCGCCACCGCCCAGGCACGGCGCCCGTCCGTGACAGTGAAGGACCGGCGAAAGGCGGAAAGTTCGGACACGAGCGGCGCAATTGGCTCGCCCGGACTGTGGTGCGTCGCCCCGCCAACCTGAGGGTCAAGCGTCCCGCCCGATTGTATCAACGGCGCCTTTTGCCGGCGCACGCGCGCGCCAAAACGCCCGGCCCGGCGGGCGGCGACACGCAGCAGCCCCTCTCTGCCGATTTCGCCCTCCAGACGCAGCGGTCCGTGTTCCGGGTTGCCCCCGGCGTCCAGGCGCGTGGCCTTACCAGACCAGGACCACTCCGCCCCGGGATAGAGGTCCTTTGGATCAGCGCCGCGCACGCCGTTGATCTCAGTCAACGCCCATTGCGCCGCGTAAAGGGGCCCCGCCCCCGCGTCGGCACAGTTCATGAATTGCCTGCTCTGCTCTTTGCTTTTTTCGATTTGTAGCACGGCCAGTGCCTTTGCGCCAAGCGCCGGTCGAAATTTCGCGCACAAACGCGGCACTTGAGATGATCGCCCGTGCCTTATCCGAGGGTCGCTCAGCTCCGGCACAGGCTTTTCTTGCATTGCGCCCCATTTTTGCCTTTGGATGCAGGTCGGACCGTCTCTCTACGCCGCATCGAGGGACAGTGTCTCGCACCGAGGTCGAGGTAACGCGGCGGATCGACGACACTATGGAGATCGTTTTTTTGCTGAACGGGGCCGAGGTCCGCCTTTCGGTCGCGGCCCGCCCAGATCTTGCGACGACGACCTTGCTGGACTGGCTGCGCACCGAAAGGGGGCTGCGCGGCACGAAGGAAGGTTGCAATGAAGGGGATTGTGGCGCGTGTTCAGTGATGGTGACGGGGTCCGAAGACCATCCCAAAGCGCTGAATGCCTGCATCCTGTTTATGCCCCAGCTGCACGGGAAAGCCGTGCGCACCGTGGAAGGGATTGCCGCGCCGGACGGCACGCTGCACCCGGTGCAAGACGCGATGATCTCGGAGCACGGCGCGCAATGCGGCTTCTGTACGCCTGGGTTCGTTGTGACGATGGCGACGGCCCACGCATGCGGACGCACCGACCACGCCGACCAGCTCGCCGGGAACCTGTGCCGGTGTACGGGCTACGCTCCGATCGTTAGAGCGGCGCGAGCTGCCGAGGCGGCGCCTGTCCCGCCGTGGGTGAGGGACACGCCTCCCGAGGTGTCCAGCGTACCAGCCGCGACCGACGGGGAATCCTGCGTGGCGCCCGAAAGCGCAGATGCGCTAGCCGAGTGGTATGCCGCACATCCCGATGCCACGCTGGTGGCGGGGGCCACGGATGTCGGCCTGTGGGTGACCAAAGGGATGCGAGAGCTGCGGCAGACCGCATTCCTGCACCGCTGCCGGGACTTGCAATGCATCGAATACCGCGAGGACGGCAGCCTTCGGATCGGAGCTGCGGTGACGCTGTCCGAGATGCAGGCGCCGATTGCCCGGCGTTTCCCGAGCTTTGGCGAACTCATCCGCAGGTATGGTTCGGTGCAAGTGCGCAATGCTGCAACGATCGGAGGCAATATCGCCAATGGCTCGCCGATTGGCGACGGCGCTCCAGCGCTCATTGCCTTGGGCGCGCGCCTCCATCTGCGACATGGCTCGATCCGACGTGACATCCCGCTTGAGGACTTCTTTCTGGAGTATGGCCGGCAAGATCGTGCACCGGGTGAATTCGTCGAAGCCGTCGAAATTCCGGCCCAGGCCGATGACCTGCGCTGCTACAAACTGTCAAAACGGTTTGATCAGGACATCTCGGCGGTGTGCGGCTGTTTCGTTATTCGTGTGTCGGCAAGCCAGGTGACCGAGGCGCGGATTGCATTCGGCGGACTTGCCGGCATTCCCAAACGTGCGCAACACGTCGAGAAGGCCCTGGTTGGCGAAAGCTGGACCGGCCAGACGATCGAACGGGCCAAAACGGCTATCGCACAGGACTTCGCACCAATAGACGACATGCGCGCATCCGCCGACTACCGAGCGCTTGCTGCCAGCCACATGCTCCAACGATTTTTCGTCGAAAAATCGGGGGCGCGCACGAACGTCTTGGAGGTGTCTCTATGAACGGCGGGACGATCTGTGATGGTGGCTTTTGTGCTCCTAAAGCTGATGAAGCGCGGGACGTGGTCAGGGGAAACTCTTTATGAGCATCGCACGAAGCTTGGGGCACGATTCCGCGCGGTTGCACGTGACCGGGCAGGCGCGTTACATCGACGATATTGGCGTTCCCGCAGACTGCCTTCATCTCGCCTTCGGCCTCAGCACGATTGCGAGCGGTCGCATCCTAGAGATGGACCTGAGTGACGTAAGGACATCGCCAGGGGTCGTCACACTCCTTACGGCACAAGACTTGCCGGAGCACAACGACGTCTCGCCGACGCCCACATTCCACGAAGAACTGCTCAGCAGCGGCGACGTTTTCTACCATGGACAACCAATCTTCGTGGTGGTTGCGACGTCTCATCTGGCAGCGCGCAAGGCGGTTCGGCGCGCGCACGTGAAGTTCGAAGCGACCAAACCTGTCCTGACGCTCGATGATGCCTTGTCGCGAAACTGGCGCTTTGAGGAAGGGCCGCGTGTTTATGGACGCGGCGATGTCGAGCGCGCATTGAAGCAGGCCAGCCGGTGCGTGGAGGGATGCATCGATATCGGGGGACAGGAACACTTCTACCTTGAGGGGCAAGCGGCATTGGCTCTGCCGCAAGAAGGTGGCGATATGGTCGTCCATTCCTCTTCGCAGCACCCGACCGAAGTCCAGCACAAGGTCGCAGAAGCGCTTGGCGTGCCAATGCACTCGGTGCGGGTGGAAGTGCGTCGCATGGGGGGTGGGTTTGGTGGCAAGGAGAGCCAGGGCAATGCGCTCGCCTGCGCCTGCGCCGTTGCGGCGCGTGCGACCGGACGACCGTGCAAGATGCGCTACGACCGGGACGACGACTTCGTCATCACTGGCAAGCGGCATGACTTTCGGATCCGCTACCACGCGGCGGTCGACCCCGACGGCCGGATCGAAGCACTGGACATTGAGCACTTCTGCCGGTGTGGGTGGTCTCAGGATCTGTCGTTGCCTGTCGCGGATCGGGCGATGCTGCATACGGACAACGCCTATTGGCTGCCAAACGTTCGGATCGTCTCGCATCGCCTGCGCACCAACTCGCAATCGGCAACCGCGTTCCGTGGATTTGGCGGGCCGCAGGGAATGGTCGGCATAGAGCGTGTGATCGATCACATTGCGTTTACGCTGGGGCTGGATCCACTCGCGGTTCGACGTGCAAATTTCTACGGAGCGGTGGGCCGGACAGGGGGAGGGGGGCTGGCTGCCCCCCGGCCTACGGCCCCCCCCGCCGGTATTTCGGGCAATGAGAAGGGGCCAGGCCGCGGAGAGGTTGAAGGGTGGACAACACCGTATGGGCAGGTTGTGGAGGACTTCATCCTGCCGCAGATGGTCGATCGTCTTGTTGAGACGTCAGAGTACCATCGGCGGCGGGACGAGATCAGCCGATGGAATGCACAAGAGCCCGTTCTCAAGCGGGGTCTTGCTCTGACGCCGGTCAAGTTTGGCATCTCCTTCACATTGACGCATCTGAACCAGGCGGGCGCACTGGTTCACCTCTACAGCGACGGGTCGATCCACATGAACCATGGCGGTACTGAGATGGGTCAGGGCCTGTTTCAGAAGGTGGCGCAGGTGGCCGCGGATCGGTTTGGCGTGGAGGTTGAACGGGTCAAGATCACCGCCACGGACACGGGAAAGGTGCCCAATACCTCGGCGACGGCGGCGTCCTCGGGATCGGATCTCAATGGCATGGCGGTCAAGGCAGCGTGTGACGAGATCCGCGGGCGACTGGCCGCGTTCGTTGCCGAGCGCCAGCAGGCCGATCCAGCGGATGTGCGGTTTGAAGGCGGCCGTGTTCACGTGGGATCGGAAAGCTTTCCCTTTGACGATGTGGCGCGCGACGCCTGGATGGCGCGGATCTCGCTCTCCGCGACCGGCTTCTATAAGACGCCCAAGCTTGAATGGGACCGGATCAGGGGCAAGGGGCGGCCGTTTTTCTATTTCGCCTACGGGGCGGCTCTGACGGAGGCCGTGATCGACACGCTCACCGGCGAGAACCGGCTGTTGCGGACAGATATCCTGCATGATTGCGGGACGTCCTTGAACCCGGCGCTCGATATCGGTCAGATCGAAGGCGGGTATGTTCAAGGGGCTGGCTGGCTGATGATGGAGGAGCTCGTATGGGATGACGCCGGCCGGCTGCGCACCCATGCGCCCTCGACCTACAAGATCCCGGCCTGTTCGGACGCGCCGGACGTCTTCAATGTCGCGCTCTGGGACGTGCCGAACCGGGAGGACACGATCTATCGCTCCAAGGCCGTGGGTGAGCCGCCGCTTATGTTGGGGATTTCGGCGCTGATGGCCCTGTCGGACGCTGTCGCGGCGGCAGGCGGGCCGGATGCGCCCTATCCGGCACTTGATGCGCCGGCCACGCCGGAGCGCATCCTTGCGGCGGTCGAGCGGGTGCGCGCTTGAGCCTGGCGTTGTCCTCTTTGCGCCGGGCGGTAGCGCGCGAGGGCCGGGTGGCGCGGGTGCTGGTGGCAGACACGGTCGGCTCCGCGCCGCGCGACGCAGGGGCGTCGATGCTGGTGTGGCCCGACGGCCAGGACGGAACGATTGGCGGCGGCGTGCTGGAATATGAGGCGGCGCGGCGCGCGCGCGCGGTGTTGCGCGGGGTGGCCGCAGCGGGGATCGAGCACTATCCCCTGGGGCCGGGCCTGGGGCAATGCTGCGGTGGGGCTGTCCGGCTGCTGACCGAAGTGGTGGACATGCAGACGGTGGCCGAAATCGAAGGGGCCGGCGCCATCTGGGCGCGCCCGGTTGCGCCGGAAACACCGCGCCCCCGGATGCTCGACACCGTCAGACAGCGCGCAACCGTGTCTGGCGTGCATCTGATGCAGGGCTGGATTGCCGAGCCGGTACGACATGTCCAACGCGCGTTGTGGCTGCACGGCGCAGGCCATGTCGGGCGAGCGATTGCGCATACGTTGGCGCCCCTTCCGGGCTGGGCGATCACCTGGGTCGACACGGCGGCGGATCGTTTTCCGGAGCGGATGCCCGACGGTGTGGATCAGCTCGTCGCGACGGATCCGGCGCGCGCCGTGGCGCATGCACCGCAGGACGCGCACCATCTGATCCTGACCTATTCGCATGCGCTCGATCTTGCTCTTTGCGACGCGGTTTTGCAGCGCGGCTTTGCCGGAGCAGGGGTGATCGGATCGGAAACGAAGTGGGCCCGGTTTCGCAAGCGTTTGCGCGCGGCCGGTCATTCCGAGGCCGACATCGCCCGGATCGACTGTCCGATCGGGGACCGGTCTCTCGGCAAACATCCGCAGGCCATTGCGATCGGAGTCGCCGCCAGGCTGATGCGCGATGAGGTCGCCGATCTTTCGGAGCGGCGCGCATGAGCGCGTTGCTGCAGGTCGAGGGGCTGACGAAAGCTTATCCCGGCGTTGTCGCCAATGAAGACGTCTCGCTGAGCATCGCCCCGGGCGAGATCCACGCCTTGCTTGGCGAGAACGGGGCCGGCAAGTCCACATTGGTCAAGGCGATTTACGGCCTGGTGAAGCCGGATGCGGGCACGATGCGCTTGCACGGTGCCCCCTACGCCCCCGCGGAGCCCCGCGCGGCGCGCGGTGCGGGTGTGGCGATGGTGTTCCAGCATTTCTCGCTCTTTGATGCGTTGAGCGTGGCGGAGAATGTCGGGCTGGGGATGGAGGCGCCCCCGCCGCCGCGCCAGCTCGCCGAGGAGATCCGCCGGGTGAGCCAGGCCTATGGCCTGCCGCTCGACCCTGCGCGCGCGGTGGGCGCCCTCTCGGCGGGGGAGCGGCAGAGAGTGGAGATCGTGCGGTGTCTCCTGCAGGACCCCAAGCTCCTGATCATGGACGAGCCAACCTCTGTGCTCACGCCGCAGGAGGTCGAGATCCTGTTTGAGACGCTCCGGACCCTCTCGGCCGAGGGCACGGCGATCCTTTATATATCGCACAAGCTTGAGGAAATCCGCGCGCTGTGTTCGGCGGCGACGATCCTTCGGCGCGGCAGGGTCGTGGCCACCTGCGACCCGAGAGAAGCCTCCGCACGGGAGCTTGCCGAGCTGATGGTCGGCACGTCCTTTGCGGAGCCGGACCGCTCCGGCCGATCGAAGGGCGAGGTCCTGCTGGAGGTGCGCGGACTGTCGCAGCCGCCGACCCATGCCTTCGGCACCCCGCTCCGAGACGTCACGCTGACCCTGCACGCGGGCGAGATCCTCGGCATCGGCGGGGTTGCTGGGAATGGGCAGGAGGAGCTGCTGGCAGCGCTCTCCGGCGAGCGCACGGCGCCGGGGGCGATTACATTCGAGGGGCGCGAGATCGGCGCGTTGGGGCCAACGCCCCGACGCGCGCTCGGCCTGCTCTCAGCGCCGGAGGAGCGGCTGGGCCATGCGGCCGCGCCGAACATGAGCCTCACCGAAAACGCTGTCCTGACGGGCTGGACACGGGAGAAGCTTGCCCGCCGCGGCTTTGTCGACTGGCGTGCCACGCGCGCCTTTGCCGAACGGGTGATCGAAGCCTTCGACGTCCGCACGCCGGGCCCGCACGTGGCGGCGCGTGCGCTCTCGGGGGGAAACCTGCAGAAGTTTGTCGTCGGGCGTGAGGTGCTGCAACGGCCCCGCATTCTTGTCGTGAACCAGCCGACCTGGGGGGTCGACGCCGCCGCCGCCGCCGCGATCCGGCAAGCGCTGATGGATCTGGCGCGCACCGGGACGGGCGTGATCGTCATCACCCAGGATCTCGACGAGCTCCTCGAGCTGGCCGACACCTTCGCCGCCCTCAATGCGGGCGCACTTTCGAGCCCGGTGCCTGTCGAGGGGCTGACGATGGAGCGGATCGGCCTGATGCTTGGAGGGGCCCATGACATGGACCCCGCCAGTGCCGCCGCGATCCATCAGAACGGGGGCGTGCGCAATGCTCCGGCCTGACCCCGTCAGGACGGTGGGAGACGCGTCCCCAGCCGCCGGTGCGACACTCGCGCGCCTGAACGAGGCGCGCCAGACCGCAGCTATCAACACACGAAGCTGCCCATGATCGTCCTCGAAAAGCGCCCGCAGCCGTCCCGCCTCTGGACCTACGCGACACCCATCGTCGCCGTCCTACTGACCATGCTGGCGGGGGGCGTGATGTTCGCCCTTCTCGGAAAGGACCCGCTGGAAGCGATCCGCATCATCTTTTGGGACCCGCTCTTCAACGAGCAGTTTGCCGGGTTTTCGCGCCCGCAGCTTCTCGTGAAGGCCGGGCCGCTGATCCTGATCGCCATCGGGCTTGCCATGGGGTTCCGCGCGGGCGTCTGGAACATCGGGGCAGAGGGGCAGTACATCGTCGGCGCGATCTGCGGCGCGGCGTTTGGCCTGGCGCTCTACCCCTCGACGTCGCCCTTGATCTTCCCCGGCATGGTGCTGGCGGGGCTCTGCGGCGGGATCCTCTGGGCGATGATCCCCGCCCTGCTGCGCGTCGCCTTCCGGACCAACGAAATCCTCGTGTCGCTGCTCCTCGTCTACGTCGCTGAACAGCTTGTGGCCGCGATGGCGCTCGGCCCGCTGCGCAACCCCGACGGCGGCGGGTTTCCCGGCTCGCGCAACCTGCGCGACTGGGAGGCATCGTCCAACACCGAGCTCATCGCCGGAACCGGGATGCACTGGGGCGTCGTTGCCGCCTTCATCGCGGTGATCTTCGGCTACATCCTGCTGTCGCGTCACCTGATGGGCTTTCACATCCGGCTGGCGGGCGAGGCCCCCCGCGCGGCGCGCTTCGCTGGCGTCAGCCCCGCGCGGCTCGTCTTTCTGTGCTTTGGCATCGCTGGAGGTCTGGCCGGGCTCGCCGGGCTCTTTGAGGTCACGGGGCCCGCAGGTCAGATCTCGATCGACTTTGCGTCGGGCTACGGCTTTACCGCGATCATCGTCGCTTTTCTGGGGCGCCTGCATCCCATCGGGATCCTGCTCGCGGGGCTCCTGATGGCCCTGACCTACATCGGCGGCGAGCTGGCGCAGCTGATGCTCGGCATCCCCGCTGCCGCGATCCAGGCCTTCCAGGGCATGCTGCTCTTCTTTCTGCTCGGCGTCGATGTGATGACGAACTACCGTTTCCGCCTCAGGACCCGCCGCCCCGCATGACCGCCCCAGCCACGCCCCAGCCCTAGGCCAGCCCCCATGGACCTTTCTTCGATCAACTGGTTGCTCCTTGTCGCCTCGCTCATGGTCGCGTCGACGCCCATCCTGCTTGCCGCCTTGGGCGAGCTTGTGGTGGAGCGCGCAGGCGTGCTGAACCTCGGGGTCGAAGGGATGATGATCGTCGGGGCCGTCACCGGCTTCGTCGCGGGCTTTGAGTCCCAGTCGGCGGTGCTGGGATTTGCCGCGGCCGCGGTCGGAGGGGCCGCTCTTTCGCTGCTCTTTGGTCTGCTCACCCAGCTTCTGATGTCCAACCAGGTGGCGACGGGGCTGGCGCTGACGCTTTTTGGCCTCGGCCTCTCGGCGCTGATCGGGCAGGGCTACATCGGCGCGCGCGGGGTCGAAGTGCCGGACATCAACTGGGGGCCCCTTTCAGACCTGCCGGTGGTCGGCACTGTCTTTTTCCAGCACGACGCGATGGTCTACCTGTCGCTCTTGATGTGCCTCGGGGTCTGGTACGGGCTGCAGCGGACGCGGGCGGGCTTGATCCTGCGCGCCGTGGGCGAGAGCGCGGAGGCCGCGCACGCGCTGGGCTACAAGGTCGTGCGGATCCGGCTGATGGCGATCGCGTTTGGCGGGGCGATGGCCGGGCTTGGCGGCGCCTATATCAGCCTCATCCGCGTGCCCCAATGGACCGAGGGGATGACCGCTGGCGCCGGCTGGATCGCGCTGGCGCTCGTGGTATTCGCCGCCTGGCGGCCGGGACGGCTTTTGCTCGGCGCCTATCTTTTTGGCGGGTTGACCGTTTTGCAACTAAACCTGCAAGCAGCGGGCGTTGCTGTCCCGGTCGAGTACCTCTCGATGTCGCCTTACATCCTGACGATCGTCGTGCTTGTCATTATGTCGTCCGGGCGGGCGCGCACGGCGCTGGGAGCCCCCGCGGCCTTAGGCAAATCATTCCACGCGGCCGCCTGAACGAGCCGCACCTACCAGGGAGACTACCAAAATGCTCAGACGTTCCTTCCTCGCCTCGGCGGCGCTTGCGCTTGGCCTTGGCACGGCAGCCGTGGCCCAGGACGACCCCACCAAGGTCGGCTTCGTCTACGTTGGCCCCATCGGCGATGGCGGTTGGACCTTTACGCACAACGACGGGCGCCTCGCCGTGGAAGCGGAGTTTGGCGACAGCGTCGAGACGATTTTCCAGGAGAGCGTGCCCGAGGGCGCCGATGCGGAGCGCGTGATGACGCAGATGGCGCTGTCGGGTGCCGACATCATCTTTGCCACCTCCTTTGGCTATATGGACCAGATCATCGCCGTGGCCGAGAAGTTCCCGGATGTGAAGTTTGAGCACGCTACGGGCTACAAGACCGCGGCCAATGTCTCGACCTACTCGGCGAAATTCTACGAGGGGCGGGCCGTTCAGGGCCACATCGCGGGGTCGATGACAGAGAGCAACGTGATCGGCTACATCGCGTCCTACCCGATCCCTGAGGTGATCCGCGGCATCAACTCCGCCTATGTCCACGCCAAGAAGGCGAACCCGGATGTCGAGTTCCGCGTGGTGTGGGTCTACACATGGTTTGACCCGGCCAAGGAGGCTGACGCTGCGACCGCACTGATTGAGCAAGGCGCCGATGTCATCCTGCAGCACACCGATTCCACCGCTCCCCTTGCGGCCGCACAGCAGGCAGGCGGCGTGATCGGGTTTGGCCAGGCGTCCGACATGGCGGCGTTCAAGCCCGCCCCCCGCGTCTCGTCGATCCTTGACGTCTGGGGCCCCTACTACGTGGACCGCGTGCGCGCCGTGAAGGAGGGGACCTGGGAGACGGTCGAGACATGGAACGGCATCGGCGACGGCATGGTCGGCATCGGCGAGATCACCGACGCGGTCCCTGCTGAGGTCAAGGCTGAGGCCGAAGCCCTGCGCGATGCGATTGCCGCGGGGGAGTATCATCCCTTCACCGGCCCGCTCAACAAGCAGGACGGCTCCGCTTGGCTTGCGGACGGCGAAGTGGCCGACGACGGCACGCTCCTCGGCATGAGCTTCTACGTCGAAGGGCTGGCAGGCGAAATCCCCGAGTAACCAGCCCCGCGCATGTCTGAGATCATCTCAGACCAAGGCCAGGCCCGCCTCGGCGGGCCTGCTGTGTTGCCCTCCCGATCGCCGGAAAGACGACGCCTGCGCATGAGGACAAACCGCGCACTTTGTTTGACGGACGCGCTTGATGGCGCTGGTTGGGTTGGAACCAATTGCCGCTTTGCGGCCTACAAGTCCTCACCCTGACAGCATGGGGGCCGGCCAAAGACCCCGCGCGGGCCTTCAGATCGCGCCAAGGCCTGCCGGGAGCACCCAGCGTGTGCCAGTCTGCATCGGTACGTCCGTGGCACATTCCGGGACGGCAGCGGAGCGGACGCTTCGAAACTCCGCGCGCAGGGTTTGTGCGACGCAGGCGAAGTCTTTCTCCTCCGTGGCGCGGGTCAAACCGGCCGTGCCGGGCCAGGCCTCAAGGTTCACAAAGACAACCTTGCGCGAGCCCGTTGGCGAAAGCGGGACAACACGCACGAGCCCGGGGTCGCCGTAGCAGGCCTCACCGCACAAATTGGCCATGTCGGGGATGTAGCGCAGCCGGCCCCAGCCCTGTACCGACACCACCGTGATGGAGGCGGTATGCAACGGCAGAGCCTGCTGCGTTCCCATCGCACTGTGCAAGGCGGGCGCCTCATCTCCGAGGACGGCGACGCCGCCACCGGACGGGTCCGCCCGCAGGATTATCCATCCCGCGCCCACGCAAAGCGATGCCAAAACCGCCAGGACGCTCGCGATTTTCCAGGGCGCCATAGCCGCCTCCCTTCGTCTGGTCTTGGGGATATCGGGCGCGCCCCGGGTGGCGTCAATGCCCGGGGGCGCATCGCAACGGTAGGCGTTTGACGACGCCCGGCCGACGACCGCCCCGCCCTGATCCGCCCGGCGCACCCGGGAGAAAGCGCCGCGCAGGATGGCGGGCCCCGGCCCTACCGCAACGCGCCCTGCGCCTGTAGCGCTTCGAGCCGCTCTGGCTCAAACCACCAATAGGCGTCGCCCCGCGCATAGGGTGGTTTCTGCGCCGGTCTGCCGAAAACATCCCAATATGCGATCCAATGCGTCCCTTTGGACCATTGTGGCACCCAGATGTGCTTTGCGCGCATCACCCGATCCAAGGCTTGCGCTGCGGCGACCATCTCGTCGCGGGTCTGCGCTCCGATCACCCGGTCGATCAGCGCGTCGACCACCGGATCGGCCAGACCCGACAGGTTGAAAGACCCAGGCGCATCGGCGCTCCCCGACCCGTAGATTGAGCGCAGCTCGACCGACGGATTCTGCCCCACCACAAGCCGCGCGATGGAGACGTCGTAGTCGAAATCCTCCTGGCGCTGCTGCATCTGCGCAGGGTCGACCTGATTCCAGGTCGCCTCCACGCCGATGCGCTCCAGGTTCTCGACGTAGGGCAGCACGATCCGCCCAAAAGCGGGGCTGTCATCGACAAACTCGACCGTCAGCACCTCGCCCGCCGCATTGCGCCGTTTGCCGTCATCGCCGACGATCCATCCCGCCTCATCGAGAAGCGCGGAGGCCTCGCGGGCGGCGCGCCTGTCCCCCAATCGGGGGGCGCTCACGGCAGGAACAAAGGCCAGCTCGGTGAAGATCTCGGGATCGAGCACGTCGAGAAACTCTTCGAGGATCGCGAGCTCGGCGCCCTCTGGCGGCCCTTCGGCCTGCAGATCCGTGTTCTCAAAGAAGCTGTCCGTCCGGTTGTAGAGGCCGTAGAAGAGCTGCTCGTTCGACCATTCGAAGTTGAACATCCGCCCGATGGCTTCACGCACGCGGATGTCCCGAAACTTCTCCTTGCGCATATTGAGCCAGAACCCCTGGGTGCCGGAGGGACGGTTGTCTCCGGTGGCAAACCTGAGTTAATTCGCCAACAGATGACGGCCAATCCTATCCCCTATGAGAACCCCCACCATAGCCTCAATATTTCGGTTGATGATGTCGGGGTAAAGCGTCAGAGTGAGCAGCGACCAACGAGTGTTCCTGAGACACCCACCTCACGCAAGTATGCCTATCAAACGGTGGTTCATATTGAAAATCAACTGGGTAGCTATCGATTGAATGCCCTTGGCTTGACGGTCATGTTCACCATGCTGTTGGCCTTTTTACTCCACAATGACCTTCTTCACGGTCCTATGGTGTTCTTTGCCGATGGCCAGCGGAGCTTGCATGGAGCGATTCTGACCACCTTTGCTGGAGTGTCTGCACTACAGTTGATCTTGGACTGGTACCATCTCCATGAGAAATGTAAACAACTGCTCAG
>JBCCYI010000120.1:0-13851 GCA_039189975.1 Pseudomonadota bacterium | reverse complement strand
CGAGGGGGTCTTGGCGCGCCACGTCCGGCCCGTGGTGGCGCAGCTCAGCGCGATGTCGGTGAAGGTGCCGCCAATGTCCACCGCGACGGTTAGGGTGCCGGGCAATGGCGCGTCAAACGAGGGCATCGCGGTACTCCTTGCGGTGGAACGCCTTGACCTTAGGCCGATCCGACCGGAGCTGCGCCGTTCTCGAATCGTCGACGCACCCTGCTGCAATGGCCACACCATAGTCGCGCGCGGCCGCCTCCGCGCTCACCAGCCCACCGAGCACATCTTCGAGGACCCGCTCGGGCACGCGGTCGAACGGGTGGCCGTAGCCGCCGCCGCCACCGGTCTCGATCCGTACAACGTCGCCCTTCTCCAGCATTGTTCCGTCCGACAGGGGCGGCAGCACCCGCTCCCGCTCTGTTCCCGGATTGAGCAGGATCCGCCCGGGACGTCCCGACTGGCCGCCCGCGATCCCCCACGGCGGGTTTTCCACCCCGTCGATCCGAATGCCGAGCATCGCCGTATCGGCCAGCACTTCGTATTCCCGCAAGATGCCCGCGCCACCGCGGTACATCCCCGCGCCGCCGCTGTCGCAGACCATGCCGTAGGTCCGAAAGCGCACCGGGTAGCCCAGCTCGGTGAACTCGACGGGGTAGTTTTCCTGCGCGACGAAATAGACCGCGTCGATCCCGTCGGCGAAGGCCCGCGCGCCGTAGCCCACGCCGATCCCGTCGGCCAACAGAAACGGCCGCTGCACTCCGTCTTCTCCGGTGGCCTTGCCCCGGATCAGCGCAACGACATAGGCGGCCTGCGCCGCAGGCGCCTGGCCGCCGGCAGCATTTACGAGCCCGTTAAGCGTTGCGAGCACCCGCATCATCGTCAGGCCGCGCATCCCCAGGGGCGCCGGCCATTCCGGCTGCACCAGCGAGCCTGGACGAAGGCGCACCTCGTCGAGCGCCAGGGGACCGCCCGCGTTGCACACCTGGTCGGGATTGCCGCCCAGATAGAACAGGCCAAGCGCCATGCCCGGGATCGACCGGTTCATCAGCAGGTTGACTGGCCCGGGCGCCTGATCGTCCGTCTCGGTGGCATCGAAGATAAAGCGGTCTGCCCCATCGGCTCCCTTTTCCCGCGTGATCGCGAAGCGCAGATGGAACGGGCCATTGCCATGCCCATCGGAATCGATGGAATCGGCAAACCGGTGTGTCCCGTAGTCGAAGGTTTCGGAGAGGCGCCGCCGGACCAGGCCGCGCGTCCGCTCCAGGAGCTGCGCCAGCGCGTCCTCCAGCACCGCCGCGCCGAAGCGACGTGAGACCTCGCCCATCCGCTCGACCCCGAGCGCGACCGAGGCCATCAGCGCGGACATGTCGCCCTCGCTCTGTGCAGGATAGCGGGAGTTGCGGTGGAAGATCGCCAAGGCGGCGTCGTTGGTCCGGCCAGCGTCGATCAGCTTTGTCGGAGGCACGATGATGCCCTCCTGCCAGATGTCCGTTGCATCGGGGCTGATCGAGCCGGGCCGCATGCCCCCGATGTCCGCAAAATGCGCCCAGGACATCACAAAGGCCACCCGCCGCCCGTTGTGGAACACCGGTTGCAGGAGCACCTGGTCGTTCGAGTGGCTGACCGCGCCGTAGGAGCCGTAGCAATCGTTGTACCAGTAGAGATCCCCCTCCTGCATCGTGTCCGGCGGGAAATGCTCGAAGACTGGCGTTGTGATGTCGCCAAAGATCGGCACCATCGAACCCACCGCCATCACCCCGTCGGCATCGAAGATCGCTGTATAAAAGTCTTTCTTCTCGCGGATAAAGGCCGAGATCGCGGTGCGTTCGATGAGCGCTTCCATCTCGCGCTGGGCGGCCATGATCGCCCCTTGGATGATCTCCAGGGTGATCGGGTCGCAGGGGCGAAACGTGCTCGCCTGGGGGGCTTTGTTCATCGCGGATCTCCTCAGGCGGCTTGGTCGAACGTGTGGCAATGGACGGTGCGATTGCCGACTTTGGTTGGGCCCGGCGCCTCGACGGCGCAGCGCGCGTGCGCCATCGGGCAGCGGTCGCGAAAGGTGCAGCCGCTGGGCGGGTTCTTGGGGTCAGGGGCGCCGCGACCGATGGGCAGCGGATCGTGGCTCTGATCGGGATGCGGCACCGGGACAGCGGCGACCAGCGCCTTGGTATAGGGGTGCAACGGGTTCTGGACGATCTCCTCGGTCGGCCCATCCTCCACGATGCGGCCAAGATACATCACGATGGTTCGCTCGCAGACGTACCGCACCAGCGCCAGGTCATGGCTGATGTAGATCGCCGTCAGCCCCATCTGCGCGCGCACCTCGCGAAAGACATTGAGCACGCCCGCCCGCACCGAGACATCGAGCATCGACACCGGCTCGTCGGCCACGACGAACTCCGGCTCAAGGATCAGCGCGCGGGCCATTACAATGCGCTGGAGCTGTCCGCCCGAGACCAGATGGGGATACCGGTCCAGATATTGCCCCGGCTCGGCCAACCGAACCAGCTCCAGAGCGTGGTGGATGCGGTCGCGGCGCTCGGCCTTTGGAATGCGGGCATTTTCCAAAGGCTCGGCAAGGGAGGCAGCGATGGTGAAGCGCGGGTTGAGCGCTTCGAACGGATTCTGAAAGATCATCTGCGCGCGGCGGCGGAACTGGCTGAGACTTTCGCCCTTCAGCGCTGCGATCTCTTCGCCGTCGAATGCCACGGACCCGTCGGTGGGCACATCGAGCCGCACCAGCATGCGGCCGGTCGAGGTCTTGCCGCAGCCGCTCTCGCCCAGAAGGCCGACACTCTCACCCTTCTGCAGCTCAAACGTCACGCCATCTACGGCCTTGACCACCTGCGGCTCACCCCGCAGCGAGGACAGGATCCCGCCGACGTTGTAGTGCAGCTTGGCGTCCTGAAGCGAGATCAACGCCGTCATGCCGCTCCTCGCATATCCGCCCATGTGGCGGCCTTGAGCGCTTCGGCACGCAATGCGTCGCGTTCCTCGATCCGGTGGCACGCTGCCAGATGCTCCGCGCCCAGGTCCTTTAGCGAAGGCACCGCTCCTGCGCAGCGTGTCTGCGCAAACGGGCAGCGGGCGGCAAACCGGCAGCCCGGGGGCGGAAACATCAGATTAGGGGGTGCGCCGTGAATGGGCACAAGCTCGCCCGCCGCGCCGGCGAGATCGGGAAAGGCATTGCGCAGTCCCATTGTGTAGGGATGCGCAGGGTCCGTCAGCGTCGCAGCCATCGGGCCACTCTCCACCACCTTGCCTGCGTACATGACGACTACCCGGTCGCAGATGTAGGCCACAACGGAGATGTCATGCGTCACCAGGATCACCGAAATCCCCAGACGGTCGCGCAGATCTTTGAGCTGATCGAGGATCTGGCGCTGCACGATCACGTCGAGCGCCGTCACCGGCTCGTCGGCGATGATCAGCTTGGGATCCAGCGCCAAGGCCAGGGCGATCGCCACACGCTGCCGCATGCCGCCCGAAAACTGGTGGGGATAATCCCCGAGCCGCCCCGGCTCGATCCCCACCCATTCGAAGAGCTCGACCATCCGGTCGCGCGCGGCCGCCCGGCCCAGCCGGCCCCGCTTCACCAGCACTTCGCGCAGCTGGTTGCCCACTGTGTAGACCGGGTCGAGCGAGTTCATCGCCGATTGCGGGATGAAGGCGATGTCGCGCCAGCGCAGTCGGTTCATCTCTCGCTCGGACAGGGCCATGATATCAGTGCCGCCGAATATAGCCTGCCCGCCAGTGATCCGCGCATTGCTCGCCAGCACGCGCGTCAATGCCCGCGCCAGAGTTGTCTTGCCGCAGCCGCTTTCGCCCACAAGGCCCACGACGCTGCCCGGCGCGACGTCGAAACTTGCGCCGTCGACGGCGGTCACCTCGTTCTTGCCGACGCTGTAGCCGATGCGCAGCTCGCGCAGAGAAAGGAGCGTGTCTGTCATCGGTCCAGCTTCGGGAAGAGGATTTTCTCGTAGCCCCGCGAGATAAAGAACCCCGCCGAGACGATCAGGATGATCAGCACGCCCGGCGGCACGAACCAGTAATACGCTCCCTTCGACAGGGCCTGCGAGGCGAACGCGTCCTGCAGCATGTAGCCCCAACTGATCGACTCCGGGTCGCCGAATCCCAGAAAGCTGATCGAGGCTTCCGTCAGGATCGCCCAGCCGATCGCGATGGAGCCGTAGAGGAACGAGAGTGGCAGGATGTTCGGCACGATGTGGCGCAGAATGATCTTGAGGTCTGACGAGCCCGAGACCCGCGCCGCCTCGACATAGACGCGGTTGCGCAGCGTCAGGGTCTGTGAGCGGATCACGCGCCCCGTATCGCGCCACAGCACGAGTGCCATCGCGAGAACGACGTTCCAGATGGATGGTTCGAGAAAGGCGGCCAGGACGATCACGAAGGGCAGGAACGGGATGCCAAAGGCAATGTCCGCCAGTCGCATCATGATTGTGTCGAGCCATCCGCCAAAGTACCCGGCGACCACGCCTACGATCGTGCCGATGAGGGCGACCATGAACGCGGCCATCAGCCCGATGATCAGCGCTGAGCGCGAACCCCAGACGAGCTGGCTGAAGACGTCGCGCCCCAGAGTCGTCGTGCCCATGATGTATCCCTCCTCGCCCGGACGCAGATCGGCAGCGAGCATGAAATCCGAGGTAAAGAGGATCTCCGTTGGGTCGTGTGTCGCGATGGAGGGGGCAAAGATCGCCACCACGATGAACACCAGATAGATGACGATCCCGGCGATCGCGAAAGGATCGCCCAGCGGCAGGTGCATCGCCGCAAAGGCCCGCCGCAAGAGGCCCGGCTGGGCGACCGATGCGGGCCCCGTCTGCGTCGCGTCAGCCACGTGTCACTCTCGGGTCAAGCGCGGCGTAGAGGAGGTCCGCCACGAGGTTCATCAGGATCACGACGACCGCGATCATCAGAAACGCCCCCTGCGCCAGGGGATAGTCCGCCGCGGAAACGGCCCGCACGAGCTCGCGTCCGAGGCCGGGCCAGGAGAAAATCGTTTCCACCACCACATTGCCCTGGATCTGGTAGCCGACCGCGATGGCAAAGGACGTCATCACCGGCAGCAGGGCGTTGCGGGCCGCGTGCCGGATCACCACCGTAAAGGGCGACAGACCTTTGATCCGGGCCATGGTCACGAAGTCCTCGCGCATCACGTCGAGCATGTTCGAGCGCATCAGCAGCAGCGGCAGGCCCTGGCTGTAGATCGCCAGGGTCAGCACCGGCAGCGTCATGTGCCACCAGAATGCGGAGCTGGTGTACAGCGCGATCGTGCTCTCGAACTCCATGCAGGGCGGACGTGTGCCGCCGGCGGGAAACCAGCCGAAGCTGAAGGAAAAGACGGCCAGGAGCAGCATTCCCAGCCAGAACTCGGGCATTGCGCGTGTGGTCAGCACAAGCGGAATAGCGATCTGTTCGACGGCCCCGCCCCGCTTCCACGCCAGATAGGCTCCGGCCAAAACACCAAAGATGTAGGCGAGGATCAACGACGAGAACGTCAGGATAAGCGTGTTCGGCAAAAGCTCGAACACGCGTTCGGCGACGGGCGTGCGATAAAAGAAACTCTCGCCCAGATCGCCCTGAAGCAGGTTGCCGAGATAGATAAAGTACTGCTTCCAGAGCGGCTGATCGAGGCCGAACCGCGCGAGCAGCGCTTCCTGCTGCTCGGGCGTGAAGTTCGGGTCGATATAGGCCGCGAGCGGGCTGCCCGGCATCAGCCGGAAGAGGAAGAACAGGATGGTGACCACGGCCCACAGCACAAAGAGTGTTTGCGCCAGACGCGCGCCGATGGCGGTGGCCGTACCCATGTCCTGTCCTCCGGTCGTCGCTTACTCGCCCAGCGTCTCGCTGACGCCTTCGGGATAGTGCAGCTGCCCGTCGATCAGACGGTAGCCCGCCGCCTCCAGCATCGTTTGCGCGGCGTCGATGGACGTCTCCATCGCCCCTGTCGTCTCCTCGTTGTGCCAGAAGCCAAGCGCGGGAGAGACGACCGAGTTCGATGGGACCGCGAAGCCTCGGAACGCCGCGCCCACGATCAGGCGACGGTCCACCGAAGAGGACAACGCCCGCCGGAAGGCCGGATCGTCAAACGGTGGGCGGCGGTTGTTGAACGCAACGTAGCGGAAGCCGATGTCGACCGTCGAGACGACCTCGATGGTGTCATCCTCTTCGGCGAGCGTCACGAGCACACTTGGGTCACCGGGGAAGTCCGACAGAAAGTTGATCTCGCCCGAGCGCATCATGCCGAGGGCCGCCTCGACATTGGGCACGATCCGCAGGATCCAGCGATCGGCTTTGGGGGCCGCCCAATGGTCCGCATTGGCCTCAAGCACCACCTCTTCGTTGAGTGTCCAGCTCCCAAACTTGTAGGGGCCTGACCCAATCGGCGCGTCTTCCTGGAAGCTCTCGGCATTGGTCTCCAGCGTCTGCTGCTCTTCGATCACCGGCTCCCAGACGTGCTTTGGGATAATGTTGATCTTCGAGAGCGTGGCGGTGAGAAACGCGGCGGAAGGCTGTGTCAGGTTGAAGGTCAGCTCCATGCCGTCGATCGTGATGTCCTCGATCGCCGTCACAAAGGGCTCATACATCGGCGCTTCGCCGGAGCCTGCCGCTTCGAACGAGAATACCACGTCCTCGGGCGTCACCGGCGTGCCGTCGTGCCACATCATATCATCGCGCAGTGTCACCGTGATCGTCGTATCGTCGATCCACTCGTAGCCTGTCGCGGCCCAGGGCTGGGGCAACCCGTCCGGGCCGATCCGCATCAGGCGGTCCCATACAAGCTCGGTGATCCAGCTGTCGGTGCCGCCCGAGATGTAGAGCGGGTTCATCGCCGTCACGTTATCCGACGAATTGAGGATGATGTCCGAAGCGTCGCCCGCGGGCGCCATCTGGATGTAGCTCCAGGTGTTGCGGATGCCGATGCCGGATTGATCGACGACCGTCGCAGGATCCCACACAGAGGTATTGAACGCATAGGTCGACTGGGGATGCGCGAGCATCATGTTGGGCTGATCTTCCGCAAGAAGCGTCTGGGCCTTGCGCACGATCTCGCGCCGCGCGTCGGGGTCGAGCTCTATCCTCTGCGCCTCCACCAGCGCGTCATAATCGGGATTGTTATAGCCGATGAAGTTGAATCCCTGCTCGGCTGTTGACGAGTGGAAGAGGTTGAAGACGATCTCGTCTGGGTCGGAGCGTTCCGGCCGGCCCACCATCTGCCACGCGGTCGTGTCCCACTCGTCTCGGCTAAACCAGATCGCCTGGATCATCTGCTCCCAGGGCATGACATTGACGTCTACATCGAGACCGAGCTTGCGCCATTCCTGCGCGATGAGCTGGACGAACTGGAACTCCGCGGGCTGCGCCGCCTGCGGCCGCGTCACCAGCTCGATGGTGCGGATCGGATCGGCGGCGGCTGGTGTCGCAAAGGGCACGGCCGCGCCCATCGCCGCCATCAGGGCCATGGCAGCCGTCGCCTGTCTGAGATGAAGCATATGGTCTCTCCTGTTGGTCGAGGTCCGGAGTTGGTCGAGGTCCGGCGGGCGGATGGCCTCGGGCGGGCGCGGGCGGTTCAGGCCACCCGCATGTCGGCTGCGGTTTTGCCCGCGGCCATCTTGGCTGGCGTCGGCCAGGCTTTCTTTGAATGGGCCAGCCCCATTGAGACGAGCATTTCAGCGTGCTTGAGCGCGCAGCGACCGGCGTTGACGATCGGCACGCCCACGTCGGCGCTGATTTCGTCGCCCATATCCAGGAACGACATCGTCATGCAGCCAAAGAGCAGCGCGTCCGCCCGATCTTGCGTGACGCAGGCGCGGGCAACCTCGACCAGCGTGGCTTTGGTCGCTTCGGGATCTTTCATCAGATCGAGCACAGGGATGTTCGTTGGCCGGACGCTGGACAACTTGTCCCGCACCCCGGCTTTCACGGCCAGGATCTCCATCATCGGGATCAGGCTGTCATAGATCGTGAGCACGCCGAACTTGTGGCCGAGCCCGGCGGCGGTGAGCATCGCGCTCTCGCAGGGGCCGACAACCGGCATGCGCACCAGCTCCCGCGCGGCCTCCAGCCCCGGATCTCCGAAGCAGCCGATGATCGCCGCGTCGAACCCCTGCGCCTCCACCTCCATGATCAGGTCGAGCGTTGGCGGGATCGCGATCATCTCCTCGTACGTGCTTTCGATGGACGCCGGCCCGTTGGGCACGTCGATGACCGTGACGTCCGTGCCCTCGAACGCCCAGCCATTCATCAGCGCTTCGCGTCGCTGCATCTCCTTGAGCCCCATCGGACCCTTCGACATCGGCCCCGGCACGACATAGGCGATCTTCATGGCAGCCCTCCGGCTTGGCTCACACTCTCGCCGACTTGTTTCACTGGACAAAACGGCGTTTCTAAATATGAGTATGGCGCGTTAGAGATCGTTTGCAAGCATCCCGTCCCGAGCGAAGGAAGTCTCCCATGTCCGATCCCTCCGAACCGGCCCCAAAAGACTACACGATCGCCGCGGTCGACCGGGCGCTGACTGTTTTGGAGGCACTTGGAGATCATCCTGACCAGGGTGTCACGCAAATCTCGAAGCGCCTCGGGATGACCAAGACCCTCGTGTTTCGTATCCTTTCCACCCTCGAATCGCGGGGTTTCGTGACGCGCGACGGGGATCAGGCCACCTATGCGCTTGGCTATCGGATGGGTGTTCTGGGCGAGCGGGCGGGTGAGCAGAACGTTCTGCTGGCTGCGGCGCGTCCGGTTATGGAGCGCCTGCGTGAGGACACTGCCGAGAACATCAATCTCGTGGTGCGCGAAGAGAACCGCTCGCTTGTTCTGGCGACCCTCGCCGGACGGCACGCCATTCGGATCTTTGCACAATCGGGCCGCCTTGGCCCTTTGCATGCGGGCGGAGGCTCGCTCGTCCTGCTCGCGCATGCGCCGCCGTCGGTGCAGGCGGAAGTCCTGTCGGGCGCGCTGGACGCCTTTACGCCCACGACCATCACCGATGCGGACGACCTCAGCGCCCGACTCGCCCAGATTCGCGCCGACGACTACCTCATCACGCAAGATGACCTCGACGAGGGCGCCTTTTCCATCGCAGCTCCGATTCGCAATCGCTCCAACACGGTTGTCGCCGCGCTTTCTGTGGCGGGCGCGGTTGTGCGCCTCAATGATCTGCGCCGCGAGGCATACCTGCGTCAGGTGCGAGATGCGGCCGCAGAGGTGACGGTCCGCCTCGGTCTGCGCAGCTTCGCCTAGCCAGCCGTCGCCCTGGCGACTTGCCAAGATCGGCACAACCTGTCAGCCTTCAATATTGAAACGCTGTTTCACTCATCAAAACATCAGGAGGCCGCCATGACCGAGACCGAAACCGCCATCCTTGGCGACGTCACGATGGACGAGCCCTGGGGACTGATCGAGAGCTTTGCGACCTTCAAGCGCGAGCACCCTTCGGACGTGAACCGCGGGATGACCGAAGTTGTCGAGCGCCTCACGCGCCACGGCGTCCCGACGAAGGTACACACGCCATCGCTCTATCTTAGCCTCCCGGGGCAAGCACGCGTCGAGGCGGCCGGCCAGACGATCCGCGCCAAACCGCCCGCCTATGCGGCCGACGCCCGCGGTGGTGTCACGGGTAGGCTGATCTATGTCGGCGCCAACAAAGCCGACAGCATCGACGATTTCTTTGACCGCAAATTTGACAGCACTGGTGAAAACGCGCGTCGCGCCGAGGGTGCGATCGTGATCTCCGAAGGTTTCGCCAGCCCCGTAATGGTGCAGGTATTCGAAGCGCTCGGTGCCATCGGCGTGATCGCGATCAATCCCGGCGTCGACATTCACTGGGGGATCTGTACCACGATCTGGGGTGTGCCGGACCTCGACGATCTGCCGCGCAAGCCCACGATCCCGGCGCTCGCCGTCAACCGTGCGGATGGCGATACGCTGACCGCTCTGGCGCGCGAGGGGGCCGAGGTCACGATCTACACCGAAATGGAGGAAGGGTGGTTTGACAGCCAGCTGCCCGAAGTCTTCATCGAAGGGACCGAAGAGCCGGAAAAGTACGTCCTCTTGCATGGTCACCTCGACAGCTGGGATGTCGGCGTGGGCGACAACGCGGTTGGGGATGCCGCGATGCTCGAGATCGCCCGTGTGCTCTGGGCAAACCGTGCGCATCTCAAACGCTCCGTGCGCATTTGCTGGTGGCCCGGTCACTCCACCGGGCGTTATGCGGGCTCGACCTGGTTTGCCGATGCTTTCGCCCTCGATCTTGAGGAGAATTGCGTCGCCCAAGTCAATTGCGACAGCCCAGGTTGTCGCTGGGCGACGGAGTTCATCAATCTGTCGCGCATGTCCGAAACGGACGATCTGATCGCCAAGGCCATTGAGGAGCTGACCGGCAAGACGGCCGAGGGCGAACGGCCCCATCGCGCCGGTGACTATTCGTTCAACAACATTGGGATCTCGAGCTATTTCATGCTGTCCTCGACGATGCCCGACATCCTGCGCGAGGAGAAAGGCTACTACGCCGTCGGCGGCTGCGGCGCCAACATCGCATGGCACACGGAGAACGACACGCTCGAGATCGCCGACAAGGCGCATATGGAGCGCGACATCAAAGTCTATCTGCTCTCGATTCTGCGCACGGTGAATGCACCCATCCTGCCGTTCGACTGGCGCGCCACGGCCGCCGAGTTTCGCCAGACCATCGCAACGTACCAAGCGGCTGCGGGCGACCGGTTTGACCTCACGCCGTCGCAGGAGGCCGCCGCAGCCCTGGCCGCGCGCCTTGACGCCTTCTACGGCGGGATCGACTCTGGCCGCGTGCCACCCGCCGCCGCCAACACCGTCATTCAGGATCTTGCGCGCATCCTCGTGCCGATCAACTTCTGTCGGGAAGCACGCTTCCGCCATGATCCGGCGGTGACCATCCCGCCTCTGCCCACGATCGCGGCTGCAACTGAGCTCGACCAGCACACGGACACGCTCGGTTTCGCGCAAAACCAGCTGGTCCGCGGCCAAAACCGGCTTGTCGCCGCCCTCCGGCAGGCCGTCCGGCACATCGACCTCGTCACCGGCTGATGCGGGCCGCGCACTACACGCGCACTGGCCCGGCCGCAGAGGTGCTGCAGGTCGGCGACTGGCCCGATCCCGTGGCCGGGGACGGCGAGGTGCTCGTGCGCCTTTCCGCGTCCGGCATCAACCCGGCGGACGTCAAGCGTCGTGGGGGTTGGGGCGGGCTCGCGATGGAGCATCCGGCGGTGATCCCCCATTGCGATGGGGCGGGTACGGTGGTTGCAGTCGGGGCGGGCGTTGAGCCTGAGCGCGTCGGCACCCGCGTTTGGCTCTGGAATGCGCAGGGTGGCTATGGCGAGAGCGGCCGCGCCTTCGGAACCGCGGCCGAGTATGTGGCTCTGCCCAGTGCGCAGGCGGTGCCGCTGGCCGACGGTGTCAGCTTTGCACAGGGCGCCTGCCTCGGCGTTCCTGCAATGACGGCGTATGCCTGCGTGATGGCGGACGGTCCGATAACGGGTCAAACGCTGCTTGTTCAAGGCGGTGCCGGTGCGGTCGGCCACCTTGCGATCCAGATCGCAAAGGCTGGCGGCGCGCGCGTTCTTGCGACGGTGTCCGGCCCCGAAGGTGCGGCCCATGCGGCCGCGGCGGGCGCAGAGACGATAGACCGACATCGGCATGACGTCGCCGCCCGCGTACTGGACGAGACCGATGGCAGTGGCGTCGACCGGGTGGTCGAAGTCGATCTCGCGGCCAACCAGGAGACGGACATCGCCGTGCTGCGCCGCTCTGGCACGCTTGCGAGTTACTCCAGCAGCTCTGACCCCACGCCACCGTTTCCCTACTACAGCTACGCCGCGAAAGGGCTCACCCTGCGCATCGTCCAGGGCTTTGGCCTGCCGCGCGATCTCAGGGCCGCCGGGCAAGCCTTTCTTGCAACAACGCCTCTTGAGATTTCCGTTGGCGCGACCTTTTCGCTCGATCAGATCGCCCAAGCCCATGCGCGCGTCGAACGCGGGGCGCTTGGCCAGACCGTGATCGACCTGGATGCACAACGCGCCTGATCGGGCTCGGACATGTGCGCATAGGGTACGTCCCCGTGTGGTGTGCCGAGGATCGAAGGCCTGCGCACACCGAAGGGAGCCAAAGCAACGGCCGTCGGGCAGGCTTGGGGCGGGTTCCATCGCTCTCGCCTTGGAGATGCCCTCCGACCCACGGTCGACGTTGCGCTACGCCGCTGTGCCAATCCGCCGGGTGGACGGGTCTCCGCCGGTCCGAAGGAGGGGCCCAAAGGCCGACCGGAAAGAGGCCTTTCCAGTGGACCAGAGAGACATGTAGGACTTGGATCTCGTGCGCGGTGCCCCCAAGCCGACCAACCCTGAACCCAAATCATGTGAGTTTTGCAAAGCTTAGGTAAGTCCTCAATTAGCTTGCAGCATGGGATGCACAGCTCGCGAAGGCCGGCGTTCGCCATGAGGAGCCGGAGGCACGGCCATGATGGGCAAGACGCCTCTCAAGGGAGTTTTTCTGGCGGTAGATGTGCCAGAGGTCGAGACAGCTGCGGTGTCCACCCAAGGCAAGCCAACGCAGACCATCTCATTCAGGGTCACAGAGGCTGAGAAAGAACGGTTGCAGCGTAACGCAGCTGGTGTGCCACGCCGCGCATACATCCGCGTGCCGTAACTCGACGACCAGGCGAAACCGCGCTTAACGCGCTGGAGGTTTCTGGTGAAGGACTATCAGGCGTTGGGTCGCGTCCTCGGGATGCTCCGACGTTCTGGCATCCTCAACACCATGCACTTCCTCATGCCCGCAATTGAGGGAGGGCGCCACGCGACAAGATCGTTGCGGAAGTCGAGCAGACCCCTGCCGATATCAAGGGCATGCGACGCGATGTCATTCAGGTATTGGGCTTCAAACCCTAGAGCTTGCGGTGATCCTAGTTGCTAGTCCGCGCGGCGGCGGTCGCGATCCCGCCCAGCACCTGCGCAAGGACGACAATGAGCGAGTGGTCGTACATGACATGCGTAGCTTCGCCTTCGATGACCTGCTTTCGGCTTTCCAGGAAAGCTATGCAAACAGTCGTGGCACCGCATGCAGACAACACCTCTTCTCCCCAAGCTTCAACCCGCCGAGAGACGCGGATGTCAGCATCTGGGATCTCGAAGATGCGGTGGACCGTACCGAAATGGCGTTGCGGCTCGAAAGCCAGCTTCGTGCCATCGATCTTCACGAAAAGACTGTTGCTGACGGGCAAACACAGAGGCACGCAAACAGCGTGTGGTGCCGAAGTGATGTTGAGAACAAGCGCGCCGTCCAACTGTCATTCACGAAGACCAGGTTGCAAGAGGTCGCGCGCGGCCTATACCGAGACCACGGCTGGCGAATGCCCGGTGGGTTTGTGCGGCACGAAGAAGGTGATCCGCGCAACTTCACGCTGCAGGAATGGCACCATTGCAAGCGGGCCAAGCGCCACCCGGCCAAGAAGAAGGAGGTTTTCCAAGAGGCATTGGCCATCTCGGATGGCGGAGCAGCGTTTGCGAACGCACTGAAAGCCCATGGGCTGATACTGGCGCGTGGTGATCGGCGTGGACAATTAGCTGTTCATCACAACGGTCAGACACAAGCCGTGTCGCGCAACACGGGACAAGGCCCAAGATGCATGGAGTGTCAGCGCTGTGCGTGCTTCGCGGCCTCGGACAATGGAGCGGTGACATGAGCCACTCTTTCTGGCTGACCGACGAGCGGATGGCCAAGCGTGCCCCGTTCTTCCCAAAGTCCCACGGCAAGCCGCGGGTCGATGACAGACGGGCGGTGAGCGGGACCTCGCCGTATTGGAAATGG
>JBCCYI010000119.1:0-14090 GCA_039189975.1 Pseudomonadota bacterium | reverse complement strand
GGCGGCACAACGCGGTCGACAAAATCGCGGGCTGGATGTTTCTCAATGGGGTGGGGGCGGAGGACAAGCTCCTCTACACCACCGGTCGCCTGACTTCGGAGATGGTGCTCAAGACAGCGCAGATGGGCATCCCGGCGCTGGTGTCGCGCTCGGGTTTCACCGCGTGGGGCGTGGATCTGGCCCAGAAGCTCGACATGACGCTGATCGGCCGAATGCGGGGCAAACGGTTTTCCTGCCTGAGCGGGGCGCAGCGCCTGGTTTGGGACGCCGATCCCGGGCAGATGCCGGAGGAGGACAAGAAGCACCGCCGCAAGGGGGCCGCGCGTGTCTGATGCGTCGTGGGGGCAGCTTGCCGCGGGCGGCGCGGGGGCTCTGCCGGGCGTGATCCTCGCCGGGGGCCGGGCGCAGCGCATGGGCGGGGGCGATAAGGGCCGGCTCCCGATCGCGGGTGTGCCGTTGATCGAGCGCGTGATCGGGCGGCTGCGGCCACAAGTCGGGCCGATGGCGCTCAATGCCAATGGCGATGCCGCGCGCTTCGAAGATCTCGGCCTGCCGGTGTTGCCCGATAGCATTGCCGAGCACCCGGGGCCGCTCGCAGGCGTGCTTGCGGGGCTTGACTGGGCGGCGGGCCTCGGCGCAGAGCAGATCGTCACCGCTGCGGCTGACACGCCGTTCTATCCCTGCGACCTCGTCGCCCGGCTGGCTGAGACGGCGCAGGTCACGGGCGCCCCGATCGTGTTGGCGGCGACGCCGGATCCGAAGCGTGGCCAGGTCCGGCATCCGACCTTCGGCCTCTGGCCTGTGCGCTTGCGCGACGACCTGCGCGAGGCGCTGAGCGGCGGGATGCGCAAGGTCGTGATCTGGACGGAGAAGCATGGCGGGGCCGAGGCGCTCTTTGAGACTGCGGGCGAGGTTGATCCGTTCTTCAACGTCAATACCCCTGCGGACCTAAAGCAGGCGGATGTGCTGGCGCGCGAGGTGGCGGCATGACTTCGACAAAGGGTCCGCCGCGTGTCTGCGGCGTTGTGGGGTGGAAGAATTCGGGTAAAACGGGCCTTGTGGAGCGATTGGTGGCCGAGATCACGGCGCGTGGGGTGCGTGTGTCGACGATCAAACACGCCCATCACGGCGTCGATGTGGATCAGCCAGGGACCGACAGCTACCGGCATCGCGCGGCGGGCGCGCAGGAGGTCCTGCTGTCGTCGGCCGGGCGCTGGGCACTGATGGCCGAGCTGCGCGGCGCGCCGGAGCCGGGGCTTGCGGAGCTGATGCCGCGCCTGTCGGAGGTGGATCTGGTGCTGGTCGAGGGCTTCAAGCGAGAGGGGCACGCGAAGATCGAGGCGCATCGGCGCGAGACCGGCCAGCCGCTCCTCGCGCTGACCGATCCCACGATCCGCGCGGTCGCCACCAACGACCCCGAAACGGTGCGCGCCGCCTGGCCGCGCGGCCCTGTCCTCGACCTCGACGACACGTCGGCCATTGCGGACGCGGTGCTGGGCGAGGTTGCGGCATGAGCATCGCTCCGCCCCTGCGCAACGATTGTTTTGCCCTTCCGCCGGGCGTCGACTGGGTGCCGATGGAGACGGCGCTCGACCGCTTGCGCGCGCGTCTGACGCCCGTGACAGCGACGGAAACCAGGCCGCTTGGCCCCGACCTCGCGGGGCGCATTCTGGCGGGCGATGTGGCAGCGCTGCGCGCAAACCCGCCCGCCGACAACTCTGCCGTGGACGGCTACGCCTTTGCTGGGCCTGTGCCGGACGGCCTTGTGTCGCTGCCGCTTGCGGCGGGGCGGTCTGCCGCCGGACAGCCGCTGGAGGGGGCCGTCGCCCCGGGACATGCCGTCCGCATCCTGACCGGAGCGATCCTTCCGCCGGGCGTCGACACGGTCGTGCTTCAGGAAGACGTGGCCATCGACGGCGACACAATCTCGTTTCACGGGCCTCTCAAGGCGGGCGCAAATGCGCGCAAGGCGGGTGAGGATGTCACGGTCGGCCAGACGCTCCTGGCCGAGGGGCGTCGGCTGACGCCCGCCGACATCGCGCTTCTTGCATCTGGCGGGATTGCGGAGGTGTCCGTGCGTCAGCGTCTCCGCGTCGGGGTACTGTCCAACGGGGACGAGGTGATCGCGCCCGGGGACGTTCCGCCCGAGCGGATGGGGCGCGGCAAGATCTATGATGCGAACCGGCCCATGCTGCTGGCACAGCTCGCCGCTTGGGGCTACAGCCCCGTCGATCTTGGCGCGGCCCCCGACACGCGGGACGGGCTGCGCCGCATTCTGAACGACGCTGTGGGGCGGGTCGACGCGATCCTGAGCTCCGGCGGGGTCTCGACCGGGGACGAAGACCATGTCTCCGCTCTCCTCGGCGACGAGGGGCAGATCGACACCTGGCGCATCGCGATCAAGCCGGGCCGCCCGCTGGCGCTGGGCCTTTGGCAGGGCGTGCCCCTCATCGGTTTGCCGGGCAACCCGGTCGCGGCGCTTGTGTGTACGCTGCTCTTTGCCCATCCCGCGCTGCGCAGGCTCGCGGGCGGGGATTGGCCGACGCCGCAGGGCTTTATGGTTCCGGCCGCCTTTTCCAAGCGCAAGAAGCCGGGCCGAGCGGAGTACCTTCGGGCACGGATGACCGCGGAGGGAGAGGTCGAGGTCTTCCCCTCGGAGGGATCGGGACGCGTCAGCGGGCTGAGCTGGGCCGAGGGGCTCGTGGAGCTCGACGCGTCACCGCGCGAGATCCGCCCCGGCGACCAGGTGCGCTTTCTGCCCTATGCCAGCTTCGACTGAGCGCAGGACCCTGCGATGAACGAGATCCTGCAAGGCCTCTGGGAAGGCCTCCGCCTCATCGTCACCCTCGATCCGGATCTGATCGAGATCTCTTTGCGCTCGCTGCAGGTGACGGTGACGGCGGTGCTGATCTCCTCGGCCATCGGGCTGCCGCTGGGGGGCTGGCTCTCGGTCACACGGTTTCGCCGCCGTCGCGCGGTGATCGCGCTGATGAACGCGCTGATGGGCCTGCCGCCGGTGGTGGTGGGCCTTGTTGTGTATCTGCTCTTGTCGCGGTCCGGGCCGCTCGGCGTGCTCGGGCTGCTCTTTACGCCGACGGCGATGATCATTGCGCAAGTCATCATCCTGACGCCGCTCATCGCATCGATCTCGCACCAGGCGTTGCGAGAGCTTTGGGCCGATTATCACGACATGCTCATCTCGATGAACACCACGCGTCCGCAGCGCATCCGAACGTTGCTCTGGGATGCACGGCGGACCCTGCTGACGGCGATGCTTGCGGGCTTTGGTCGAGGGATTGGCGAGGTGGGCGCGATCATGATTGTCGGCGGGAACATCGACCATTCGACACGCGTGCTGACGACGGCCATCGCCTTGGAGACGGGCAAGGGGAACTTTGCCCTCGCCCTCGGCCTTGGTTTCGTGCTGATCACGCTTGCGCTGGCGGTGAACTGGCTTGTTCACGTGCTGTCGCGCACGGAGGTCTCGGGGCGATGGTAGCGGCAGTTGCATCAGCGGCGTCTCTCTTTCCCCTGCGGCTCGACGGGGTGACGATCACGCGCCGAGGCAAGCGGCTTATCGGGCCGATCGACCTGGAGCTCGGCGCCACCGGCTGCACGATCGTCATCGGCCCCAACGGCGCGGGCAAGACGACGCTGCTGCGCGCGATGCACGGGCTGGAGCGGATTAGCGAAGGAGCCGTGACCTGGGGCGCCCCGGAGGCGGAGGCGCGCCGCCGTCAGGCGTTCGTCTTTCAGCGGCCTGTTCTGCTGCGCCGGACGGTGCTGGAGAACATGGCCTACCCTCTTTTGGTCCATGGGATGGTGCGCAAGGCCGCGCGGACAGAGGCCGCTCTCTGGCTGGAGCGCGTCGGGCTCGGCGACGCGGCGCAACGGCCCGCAGAGGTGCTCAGCGGCGGCGAGCGGCAAAAGCTGGCGCTCGGCCGTGCGCTCATCCGCAAGCCCGACATTGTGTTCCTGGACGAGCCCTGCGCGAGCCTCGATGGCCGATCAACGCGCGAGATCGAGGAGATCCTTGGCGATGCCCGATCCGCCGGAACCCGGCTGGTGATGTCGACCCACAACATGGGTCAGGCCGAACGGCTTGCTGACGATGTTCTCTTTGTTCACAATGGTCTGGTGACGGAAACGGGCCCGGCCCAGAGCTTCTTTGCCGGACCGGAAAATGCGGTCGCTGGCGCTTTCATCAAGGGAGAGATCGTCGAATGAAGCGTCTTCTTTGCGCGGTCGGGATGCTGTTACTGGGTGCGGCTGCCGGCCACGCGGATCGCCTGCGCATCGCCGTGACCACGTCGTTTCACAATTCCGGGCTGTCAGACGTCCTGCTGCCGGCCATCGAAGAGGACATTGGCCTTACCGTTGAGCTCCTGATCGTCGGGACAGGACAGGCCATTCGGCTCGGAGAGGCCGGGGATGTCGATGCGATTCTGGTGCATTCTCGGGCGGCGGAAGAGGCGTTCGTGGAGGCTGGCTATGGGACCCACCGGACGGAGATCATGTACAACGATTTCATCCTGATCGGTCCCTCGGAGGACCCGGCGGGCATCGCGACTGCGAAAGCGGCCACCGCGGCGCTGACGCGGATCGCGGACACGGAGGCCGTCTTTGTCAGCCGGGGGGACGACAGCGGTACGCATAAGAAGGAACGCGCGCTTTGGGAGAGTGCGGGGCGCGATGCAGCAACGCTCGATCCGGGCTGGTACAAGGAGGCGGGCTCCGGCATGGGGGCGACGCTCAACACCGCGAGCGGGCTCAACGGATATGTTCTCGCAGACCGGGCGAGCTGGCTGAACTTTGGCAATCCAGGCGATCTGGCGTTGCTGTTCGAGGGAGATCCAGAGCTCTTCAACCAATATGCCTACCTGCCCGTAAACCCTGCGCGCCATGCCCATGTGGCGGCCGACCGGGCTGCGGCGCTGGAGACGTGGCTGGTCGGTGCCCGCGCACGGGGGCTCATAGACGGCTACCGGCTGAACGGCGAGCAGCTCTTCACCTTCAACGCGGAAAAGCGCTGACGCTTGGTGCGCGCCCTGAGACGAAAGTGCTTAGAGCGCGCAGGGCACGCTGCTGTGGAAGCAGTCCGTGTCTTTAGGGATGTGTTTGGCGGTGCAGCTCTACAACTCTTGGAGAGTAAGGGAGGGGGCGCTGCCCCCGCGGCTTTACCGCTCCCCCGGGATATTTGGGGCACAATGAAGCGGATGGGATACCCGGAATTGTGCGATGGTGCTTGCGGTCGGCGAGGGGCGTTTGCTCTGTGCCTTGTGTGAGGCGGGCAGGGGCTCCGCGCGGGTCGTTTGAGAGGGGGGGTGTTGGGGGAGAGATTTAGAGCGCGTCTTGTCTCATCGGATCAACTGCGTTTCGGTTTTTGCGTTCGAGGCGAAGCGGACGGGGAGCGCAAACGGGATCCCTTTCAACACGACTTGCTCTCGTCGTCGCTGACATGGACGGCGAATTGCATCAGGTCGGCGGCGTCGCCCTTGATGGCACGGTATTGCTCGCGCACGCCGGCCTCTGTCAGGTCGCGGTGGATCGCAAGGAGCGTGTTGGGGTCGTGCTCCTCGCAGAGCTCGACCATGTGTCTCAGCTCTTCGGCCGCGACACCGCGTGCGGCCTCTAGCGACGGGGCGCCGTAGATGTCCACGAAGTGCCGGGCGAGCGCTGTCTCCAAGGCGGCAAGCTCTTGCGCTTCGATGCGGGTCACGGCGACGAAGGTGACGCGTCCGAAGGTTTCAAGCCCCAGCCAGCCGTTGGAGAACGCTTGGCGGGCTTTGCCTGTCAGCTCCGGCCCGGTCCAGTCGGAAAACTCGAACCCGCCGGCTATAGCCCATTCTCCGGTGCGGGCCGGGCTGAAGAACACATTTCTGTCGCTCTCGTCGAGGTGGATGGCCCGGGCCAGCTTTGTCTGTGCCGTCATGTGTCGTTCTCCTGGTCGACGAGCAGGCTGAGGGGGAGGACACGCGTCGTGTCGCCATCGCGCAGGAGCAATCCGAAGTCTTCGTCGACGCCCATGAATGTGCCGTGGTGCCGTGTTCCTTCCAGCGCGATGTCGATGGGCGCGCCGATCCCGTGCGCGAGGGCACGCCATTCCGTATGGACGGGCCGGGCGCCTTCGTCGAGCCAGCGATTGACCCACAGCAGGGTGTGGCGCGCCCAGGCCTCCAGGAGGGTCGTGGGGGGGACGTCGACGCAGCCTTCCTCAGACAGCCACGTGTGGTTTGGGTCGTCGCCGGGGTTGGTCCCTGCTTTTGGGCGCAGCGGCACGTCCAATCCGACCACGATCCAATCCGGTTCCGCGTCAGGGTCGCGCGTCGAGGCCGAGAGGCGCAGGCGCCCGCACGCGGCACCGTTGACGCGCAGCCCGCCGTCCCATTGCAGATGCACGCCGACCTCGGGAGGGGCAAGGGCCCCCAGCGCATTCTGAAAGCCGATGCCGCAGATCACAAAGGCTGTGGTGGCCTGGCGCAGGGGCATTTCCGGGGCAAAGACGATGGCGGCGTGCAGCGTGCCCTCGCGGATCGCGTGTACGATCAGACCGGCATCGCACCCGAGCGCGGCCTGGGCCCGTGCGGCCTCGAACGGATCCTGCGCGGCAGGCGCGGCCATCCCCTGCAACAGGGGCGGAAAGGTAGGCGCCTCGTCCAGCGTCATGCGGTGCCGGCCGCGATCATGGATTGCGCCACCTTGCGGAAGGCCAGGGCCTGGGCCGAGGCCGGCTTGGTCACCACGATGGGCGCGCCGCCGTCGCTGGCCAGCCGGATCTCGATGTCGAGCGGGATCTCCGCCAAGAGCGGCACACCGAGCTTGTCGGCCTCCGCGTGGACGCCGCCATGGCCGAAGACATGCTCTTCGTGGCCGCATTTGGAGCAGATGTGGGTCGACATGTTTTCGATCATCCCGAGGATCGGAGTGCCGAGCTTGTCAAACATGTCGATCCCCTTGCGCGCGTCGAGAAGTGCGATGTCCTGGGGGGTGGAGACGACCACGGCGCCGGTGACCTGCGCCTTCTGCGCCAGAGTCATCTGGACGTCGCCGGTCCCGGGAGGCAGGTCCACCAGCAGCACGTCGAGCGCGCCCCATTGCACCTGGCTCAGCATCTGCTGCAGCGCGCCCATCAGCATCGGCCCGCGCCAGACGACGGCCTCCTCATCGCGCGTCATCAGACCGATGGACATCAGCGTGACACCGTGATTGCGCAAGGGCAGGATCGTCTTGCCATCGGGTGAGGCGGGACGCCCTGTGACACCCAGCATGCGGGGCTGGGACGGCCCGTAGACGTCGGCGTCCAGAAGGCCGACGCGGCGGCCTTCCGCGGCCAGCGCCGTGGCAAGGTTGGAGGCGACTGTGGATTTGCCCACACCGCCCTTGCCGCTTGCCACTGCGATGATCCGGTCAACGCCGGGGATGGGCTGTGGCCCTTTCGGCGCGGCGGCCTGACGCGGCTTGAGATCCGGCGGAGCGGCGGGAGCGGAATGCGCGGTCATCACGACGGAGGCGTTTGTGACGCTGTCGAGCGCCTTGAGCTTAGCCTCGGCGGCGTCGCGCACGGACATCATCGCGTTGGCGAGCGACGGGTCGACCTCCAGCACAAAGCGGACACTTCCCTCAGAGACATTGAGCGCCCTCACCATGCCGGCGGAGACGATGTCCGTGCCGTCCGGCAGTGCGACCTCCTTGAGGGTCTCAACAATCTTTTCGCGTGTGACTGCCATTCAGCTCTGGCCCTTGTCCTGACCTTTGATGGTCCCCGTGACCACGTGCTCGAGCCCGAGTTCCGGGATCGTCACGACGGCTTTCACGGTATACTCCGCTCCGTCGGTTTGGTCTGCGCCGCGCATGGCCTCTTCGATTGCCGTCTGGGATGTGACCCCGACCTGCTTGAGGAATTTCCGCATGCTCATGTTGAAATCTTCGCTCACCCTGTGCTCTCTCCATCGTTGCTGCCATGGCAGCGTTGGTGATCTTTGCCGCAGTTGACCCACGCCTCCTGCCGCGCCTAGCGTAGTCCACCCGTCCGCGTGGAGGAAAGGACAGGATCATGCGCCGCCTGAACGCCAGCTCCGCTGCCAGCATCCAGACAGGCTTGCCGCCGGGCCGTCGCGCCTGGCGGACGCTCGACCGTGTGACCTTCGGGCTCTGCATGATCATGGCGCTGCAAGCCGGGCCGGTCGCGGCCAAGGACCGCAGCCTGACGCTCGCCGCTCCAAGTGAGATGGCAGAAAGCGGCTTTCTGAAGTACCTCCTGCCCCGGTTTTCCCTCAAACACGGTGTGCGCGTGACAGTCGTTGCGCCCGATGCTCCGGCGGATGTCAGCTTTGCCGCTGCGGGCGCTGACGGGCGCCCGGCCTTTGACGGCGATGGCGTCACCTACAGGGTCGTGGCCGGCGACAGTGACGTTCCTGACGCTGTGGACAAGTTCACGGCGTGGCTGCTGTCGGACGCCGGGCAGGCTGCTGTCGCCGGGTTCGAGAGAGACGGGGCCGCGCCCTACGGCCCGCCAAGCGGCGTGCGCGCTGTCGTTGCAGAGGTGATCTACGACGGCAACGCGCTCGACGGCGAGAAGCTGTCCCTCGGGCTCTGCGGACGATGCCATGTGGTGGGCGAGATCAACCGGCTGAGCGGGATCGGTTCTACCCCGTCCTTCGGGGTGTTGCGCACGATGGCCGATTGGGAGAATCGCTTCGTCGCCTTCTACGTTCTGAAGCCGCATGCCGCGTTCACCCAGGTCCTGGACGTCACGCGGCCGTTTCCCCCGGAAACGCCCTCGCCGATCGCACCCATTGAAATGACGCTCGACGATCTGGACAACATCGTTGCCTACGTCGCCCAGATGCCTCCGGCAGACCTTGGAGCCCCGATTGAGCATCAGTGATCGCGACGGCCGGAGAGGTAGTCGTCGGTGGTGCGGACGCGGGGCCGGTCTGCCGCGGCAAAAGGTGTGTCCTGGGCATGGAACTGCGCGCGCACGCGGCAATCGTCGCACATCTGGATCAACTTGCCTTTGTCGCTGTCCGCGAACAGCGGGTTGATGCCGACGAGCTTCTCGGTAATGCGCTTGATCGTGGAGGCGGAGCCAAAGAGCTTGCCGCATTCGATGCATGGAAAAGGCTCTTCCTCGTTGAGAACCCGCTGTGAGAGGGCTGCGTCGGAGAGGTCCATCTGTGGCGTAAGAGAGAGCGCATCCTCCGGGCAGACACTGACGCAGAGGCCGCATTGCAGGCACGCATCTTCCTGGAACCGGAGCTGTGGCATCTCCGGGTTGTCTCCCAGCGCGCCGGACGGACAGAGCGATGCGCAGGCCAGACAGAGCGTGCAGCTCTCGGTGTTGACCTCGACCGTGCCATAGGGCGCCCCTGCGGGCAGTGGGATCGGCGCCTCGGCCGAGGGGGCCGGCATCTCTGCCCTCAGCGCCTTGGACGCGAGACGGGCAACCTGTCGGCGCGAGCCCATGGCCAGCACGGGCTCGGGCAAGGCATCGGGGGCCTCGGCGCCATAGAGCGAAGCGCACAGAGCGTCCGGGTCGGCAGGCTCAAGCAGCCGTAGCCGTGCCGGATCACCGCAGAGCGCCTGGGCCAATGCAAACTCCCGGTCGAGCGCATCCCGTTCGGCGCGTGGCGGCACAAGGATGTCGACGCGCGCCGCCCCGCAAGCAAGGGCAGCCAGCATCTCGGCATGGCCAAAGCCCGACACTCTCTCGAGATCGAGCGGGATAACGTCCGCGGGCAAGCCCGGCCCGTAGCGCGCGGCGAGCGCGATCATGTCCGCGCCAAAGGTCCGGTCGACGATCAGGAATTTCGGCGCCGTTCCACCGGCCTCAGAAAACGCGCGCGCAACGCGAGTAAATCGGCCGAAGAGCCAGGCCGTCGGCGGGTCCTCTGCTCTGATCGCGTTGGAGGGGCAGAGCGCCGCGCAGGCACCACAGCCCGCACAGACGTTGGGATTTATCGAAACGTGTTCCCCCGCCGGCGTGATTGCGCCCGTGGGGCAAATGTCGAGACACCGGGTGCAGGCGGGCTGCTCGGCGCGGGAATGCGCGCAGAGCTCCGGCGCGAGTGTAACGTGAAACGGCTTCTCGAATGTCCCTGTCAGCTCGCTGGCGGCAAGAACGGCACGGGCGACGGCCCGCGCGTCGCCGGGGTCGGCCCGCAGGTAGCCGTCGCGCTTTTCGGGTGCCGGAAAGAGCGGCGCTTGCCCCCGGAGGTCGAGAATGACGTCACACCGCGACCGGGCTCCGTCCTGCGGCGCGCTGAAGCGTGGCGTGCCGCGACCGCCGGGCGTGGCTTCCTGTAGGGCATCGAAGCGCAGCTCGAACCGTCCGAGAGATCCGGTCGCACCTTTGAGCTGCCCCAGCACGACGTCGAAGGCCCCCGCATGGGCCATCGCTTCAGGGGCTTCGCCGAGCAGGACGGTTACGGCGAGCGTGTCGGCCAGCTCCGCCGCGGCGGCAAGGGCGACAGCCTCTGCGCCGAGAATCAGACAGGTCCCTTCCGACGTGATGTCAAAGCTGCTGAGCGGTGGCTGCGGGGCCAGCGCATCTGCCAGGAGCGCCGCCTGTTTGGGGCCGGCCTGCGCGCTTTCGTCCGACCATCCGGCCCGGTCGCGCACGTCAACGCACAGGGGTGCGGGCGCGCCGAGCTCTTCGGCGATTTCTTCAAAGCGGCGCCATTCCTGCCCGCAGGCGATCACGACCTCGTCGTCCGTGCCCGCCGCCGCAAGCGCCTGCGCCACGCGATCCGACTGCTGGGTGCACAGCGCGGTGCTCATGGCGGCCAACGGCACATCCTGGAATGATGACAAGGACTTGGCGTCCACGTTCTGGCTGCCGAGGCAGTCGCACAGAAGCAGCTTTCGCGCCATTTTTTCCTCCCGGCTGGGTGCGCCGCCATCAGGGCCGCGTTACCTTGCGGCGTTAGGCTACGCACGATTTGCAACGCGGGTAAAGCGGCCTCGCGCTCCCGCCGCGAAAAAAAGCGCGTCTGAAATGCACTATTGGCAAGGTGGAATTTTCAGCGCAGAGTGACCGGGCTGCCCACTTCATGTGCGCAGTTGGAACACGTCCGCGCAGCCAAATTGCCACGCAGAAAGGACACCAGACGGAATGCGCCCCCCTGATTTGACAGTCCCTGTCGGAATTGTCCTGAGGCGCACGCCTGGTGCGACGCGATGGGCAAAATACGCCTGGAAGGCTGTTGCCATCTTGCCGGGCGCCGCTCCGGCTGACTGGCAGGAGTTGCGCCGCGATGGCGCGGCGGTCGAGTATCATGCCGCGACGGTGCCTCTGGAGTTTTGGCGCTCGGATACGGAGGCGTATTGCACGGCGCTGTCCGCGCAGGTGCCCACCGTGGGCATCGTGATGTCGGATGCGGGCGCGCGGATGGAGATCTTGCTTGCCACCGCATCGCCCTACGAGGCGCAGGACTATCTCGACAGCGGTGAGGAGGTCGTGGAGCTTGTGCCCATGCCGCCGACGCTCGTGGCGCTGATCCGGGACTTCATCGCCGAACACCACCACGAGGAGCCGTTCGTCAAGCGTCGGCGCGACAGGACGCGGGTGGATCTGCGGGAAGACGGGATTGGCGATGCGCGCATTCGGCAAACCGCCGATGTCTATCGCTCGCCCGGCAGCCGTCGGAGCGTGCATTGAGTCGGCCGGAGACGGGGAGCGGCGGAGATTTCTGGTCTCGGCGCCGCGCCGCCGTCGCCGCGGAAACGCAGGCCGACAGACGCGCAGAAGAGCAGGCCCAAGACGCCGAGGCGCGCGCTGCGCTCGAGGAAAAGTCCGACGCGGAGATCCTTGACGCCCTTGGCCTGCAGGACCCTGATACGCTGGCGCACGGCGACGACTTTTCGGCCTTTCTGCGCTCGGAGGTGCCGGACCGGCTGCGCCGCCGGGCGCTGCGGCGGCTCTGGCGCTCGAATCCCGTGCTCGCCAATCTCGATTCGCTTGTGGATTACGGCGAGGACTTCACCGACGCTGCCACCGTCGTCGAAAACATGCAGACCGCTTATCGCGTCGGGAAGGGCATGCTCGCGCACATCGAGGCGCAGCTCGAAGCGGCCAGCGAGGAGGCCGCTGCCGATGTCGCGGAGGAGGATGTCGCTGCGGTGGACGAAGGACGTCAAGACCAAGCGGACGCGTCGCAGATCGAGCCGGATACCGTGGGCGATCACACGCGCGCACGGGCACCCTTGCCTGAGGCGCCAGGCTCACCCGAAACCCAACAAAATCAGTCAGAAAGGGGCGCTTTGACGCAAGAGGAGACTTTGCCCTCGCCGCGCCGAATGCGCTTCGTTTACGGTGCTGCACCAGAGGAGAGTCCATGACAGCCACAGCGTCAGCTGCAGCCATCGGGGAGGAAGACCGGCTTCGGGCCGATCTTTACGACTTTATTGCGGCTCTCCTTGCTCGCCCCCCTTCGAAAGAGGTTCTGGAGCGCTGCACAGCGCTTTCGGGCGATTCAACTGAGCTGGGCGAGGCCTGCAACGGTCTCGCCCGCGTCGCACGGGCGCTGCGCCCGAAAGCGATCGAGAGCGAGTACAACCGGCTCTTCATCGGCCTCGGCCGCGGCGAGCTTTTGCCCTACGCCAGCTACTACATGACCGGCTTTCTAAACGAAAAGCCGCTCGCCGTGCTGCGCCAGGACATGTCGAACGCACGGATAGAGCGCTCGCCCACCGTGTTCGAGCCGGAAGACAATATCGCCAGCCTGATGGAAATGATGGCGGGCATGATCACAGGGCGCTTCGGGGCGCCAATGCCGTTGCCCAAGCAGCGCGAGTTCTTTGCCCGTCACATCGGTCCTTGGGCCGGTCACTTTTTCACGGACCTCGAAGCCGCTGAAAACTCCGTCTTTTATGCGCCAATCGGCACAATCGGCCGGGTTTTCATGACGATCGAGGCCGAGGCGTTCCGTATGGAGGAGGGGGGAGCGCCAAGTCGCGCCTGAGGGCGCGGCGACATTACCGGCGGCACCCCTGTGTCGCCCCACGATAGGCCCAAAGGCCGAAAGGAGAACAGTAAAATGACACGCACCCCCAAGGAGGACACGGCGACCCGTCGAGACTTCCTGAAGGTTGCCGCCGCCGCAGCGCCCGCTGCCGCCGCCGCAACCGTCATGGGGACCTCAGCCGCCGAGGCGTCCGCGCCCGTGCCTGAGGACCGCATGCAGGACACGGCGCACACCCGCGCCTACTTCGACAGCGCCCGGTTCTAACCGCCGGACCCTGACACTCCGCCGGTCGGCCATGGTTGCGTGACGCCCGAGTGCCGGCCCGAAGACAAAGCCACCAAGCTCGGCTCGCGGATGCGGGCCTCGCCAGGGAGTGACACCATGCTTAGGAAAAAGACCAACGGGGTTGCGCGACGCCCCCAGCGGACAAGTATCCTCTCTCAACCGGCCGGATCGACGATCGACCGCCGGTCCTTTCTAAGAAATTCCGGTCTCGCCATCGGCGGACTTGCAGCGATCGGCGCCACCGGCGGCACCGTGACGCAAGCCCAGGCCGCCGGTGCCGTGCAAGGCGCCGTTGATCTGGTGAAGACCGTCTGCACCCACTGCTCGGTCGGGTGCACCGTTGTGGCCGAGGTGCAGAACGGCGTCTGGACGGGCCAGGAGCCCGGCTGGGACAGCCCGTTCAACCTCGGCGCCCACTGCGCCAAGGGCGCGGCCGTCCGCGAGCACGCCCACGGCGAGCGCCGCCTGAAGTACCCCATGAAGAAAGAGAACGGCGAGTGGGTCCGCATCTCGTGGGAGCAGGCGATCAACGAGATCGGCGACGGGATGATGCAGATCCGCGACGAGAGCGGACCTGACAGCGTCTACTGGCTGGGCTCGGCTAAGCACAACAACGAGCAGGCCTATCTGTTCCGTAAGTTTGCTGCCTATTGGGGTACGAACAACGTCGATCACCAGGCTAGGATTTGCCACTCCACCACCGTTGCGGGTGTTGCGAACACATGGGGCTACGGCGCCATGACCAACTCCTACAACGACATCCACAACAGCCGCGCGATCTTCATCATCGGCGGCAACCCTGCAGAAGCGCACCCCGTTTCGCTCCTCCACGTCCTCCGG
>JBCCYI010000118.1:0-14100 GCA_039189975.1 Pseudomonadota bacterium | reverse complement strand
GAGCTCGGCACCGTAGTCGCGGCAGAGCGCGGCGATCTGATCTTGCAGCGTATAGGCTGGCGTGAGGCCGAGCACGGAGAGGCCTGCGATCTGGACAGGCTCTATGACTTGCTCGGAGGCGAGCGGATGGTCTTTGGGCACAGAGAGCATCAATGGCTCACGGAAGAGCCGGTGCTGGACGAGGTCGGCGCCGGGTTCGGGCAATTGCGTCAGAATGAGATCATGATCGCCGGCGAGCAGGGCATCCCGCAGGGGGCGGGGCGCGCTTTCGCGGACGTAGAGGCGCAGGTCGGGGAAATCGGCGTGCAGGCGCTCGACCACGCGAGGCAGCAGATAGGGGCCAATTGTGGGCGTGGTGCCAAGGCGGAGCGTGCCGCTTAATCCGGTCGTCATGGTAGCGGCGAGGTCGACGAGACTCTGGACCTCGTTGCGCACGCGGATGGCTCGGGCGAGCACCTCGCGCCCGGCAGGTGTGAGCGCGACTGGCCCGCGTCCCCGCTCGACGAGGCGTAGGTCCAGAGTCGCTTCGAGGTTGCTGATCTGCAGGGACAGCGACGGCTGGGAGATGCCAAGGCGGCCGGCGGCGCGTCCGTAGTGCGACGTCTCTGACAATGCGATCAGGTAGCGCAATTGGCGCAGAGTCGGATGCGCTGGCATGGAAGGTCCTTTGGGGAGCTATTGCTCGGCGCGTGTGACGATAGGAAAAGCCAATCGAAATTTCAATGATGATTGGCTTCGCCCGGGCGTGGATTCCGGCTATTGGATCTCAAGCGCCTCTTGATCATCGGCGCGCAAACGAAGGACCAACGATCTTTGCCTGAGCGGGCTGTGCGCGCCCCCGGGTAGAGAGAGCTCCCGGCGGCCGTTGCTGCAATCCCACCGATCGGGAGCCAAGGGGGACGCAAGGCGGTGCGTCCCCCTTATTTTTTGCCCACGTCAAGGCCATCGCCGTTCCAAGCTAGGGGGCGTGGCTTGTCTAAATCGAACATTCTTACGGGTCGCGCAGGGGTGTTCTCAGCGGATCTTCGCCCGTTTTCTGACTTCACGCCACGTCCGGCCCCCTTTCACGGCCTTCCGGGACTGCCTATAAGGCGTGAGCCTTCGTCATAGGCCGAGTCCCGGCACGGCATCGACGAAAGCACTAGGGCAAGACAGGAAGGGCGGGCTTATGGCGCTGTTTGGGGGATTGTTTTCCTCGGATATGGCAATCGACCTGGGGACGGCGAACACGCTGGTCTACGTCAAGGGCCGGGGGATTATCCTCAACGAGCCGTCTGTCGTTGCCTACCATGTGAAGGACGGGCGCAAGCAGGTGCTGGCCGTCGGGGAGGATGCCAAGCTGATGCTGGGGCGGACCCCCGGTTCGATCGAGGCGATCCGGCCGATGCGCGAGGGGGTCATCGCGGATTTCGACACCGCCGAGGAGATGATCAATCACTTCATCCGCAAGGTGCACCGGCGCTCGACCTTCACCAAGCCGAAGATCATCGTCTGCGTGCCCCATGGGGCGACGCCAGTGGAAAAGCGTGCGATCCGGCAATCGGTCCTGTCGGCGGGGGCGCGGCGGGCCGGGCTGATCGCGGAGCCGATCGCGGCGGCCATCGGCGCGGGCATGCCGATCACGGATCCGACGGGGTCGATGGTTGTCGACATCGGCGGAGGGACGACAGAGGTCGCCGTGCTCTCGCTCGGAGATATCGTTTATGCGCGCTCGGTGCGCGTCGGGGGCGACCGGATGGACGACGCGATCGTCAGCTACCTGCGGCGCCAGCAGAACATTCTGATCGGCGATTCGACGGCCGAGCGCATCAAGACGTCGATCGGGTCGGCGCGCATGCCCGATGACGGGCGCGGCGCGTCGATGCTGATCCGCGGGCGCGACCTGATCAACGGCGTCCCGAAGGAGACCGAGGTCAACCAGGCGCAGGTGGCCGAAGCGCTCGCCGAGCCGGTCCAGGCGATCTGCGAGGCGGTCATGACGGCGCTGGAGACCACGCCGCCGGACCTCGCCGCCGACATTGTCGACCGGGGCGTGATGCTGACGGGGGGCGGCGCGCTCCTTGGCGATCTCGACTTGGCGCTGCGCGAGCAGACGGGTCTCTCGATCTCGGTGGCCGACGAGTCGCTCAACTGCGTGGCCCTCGGGACCGGCAAGGCGCTCGAATACGAGAAGCAACTGCGCCACGCGATCGACTACGACAGCTAGGGCGGTGCGGGTGCGGCGCTTGCGCTGACGCCGGATCCGCCCATCTCATCACCGCGGCGCAGCAGCCTCCTTGCCGCGCCCCCTGTCCGGAGACAGCCGCCGGAGCCGACCATGGCACGCGATCGACAGGATATCGACTATGTCTCGCCCCTGCGCCGGATCGGCGTGGGGCTCCTTATCGTGCTTTGTGTCGGCGTGTTCCTGCTCTGGCGAATCGACAGCCCGCGCGTCGAGCGTGTCCGCTCAGAGCTGCTCGACGCGGTGGTGCCGCGCTTCGAGTGGATGTCGGTGCCGGTGCGGCGGATGGGCGAGATGGTCGCCGATTTCCAGTCCTACCAAAGGCTGCATGCGCAGAACCGCGACCTGCGGCGCGAGCTTCAGCAGATGAAGGCCTGGCGCGAGGCGGCGGTGCAGCTCGAACAGCAAAACGCCAAGCTTCTGGCGCTCAACAACGTGCGGCTCGACCCCAAGCTGACCTCCGTCTCCGGCGTGGTCATTGCCGACAGTGGCTCACCCTTCCGGCAGTCGATCCTCATCAACGTGGGCGCGCGCGACGGGGTGATCGACGGGTGGGCGACGATGGATGGGCTCGGCCTTGTGGGCCGGATTTCGGGCGTCGGGGACAACACCGCGCGGGTTCTGCTGCTCACCGACACGACGAGCCGCATCCCGGTGACCATCTTGCCCTCGGGCCAGCGCGCGATGCTGACGGGGGACAACACCGCCGCGCCGCTCCTGGGGTTTCTCGACGATGTCGCCCTGATCCAGCCCGGCGACCGGGTGGTGAGCTCCGGCGACGGCGGGCTCTTTCCGCCCGGTCTCCTTGTGGGGCAGGTGGCGCAGGGGGCGGACCAGCGGCTCCGCGTGCGGCTCTCGGCCGACTACGAGCGGCTGGAGTTCCTGCGGGTGCTGCGCAGCCACGCCGCCGAGGTCATCGACGGAGAGGGCGACCTGCTGATCCCGCCGCAGCTGCCGCCTGCGCCGACGCTGCCCGACCCCGACGAGGCGGAGGATCAGAGCGCCGATGCCTCCGGGGACGGGTGAGCCATGATCGACCCGATCACCGCCCGGACATGGAGCTACCGCGCGCTCTTTTTCGCGCTCGTTCTGGTGCTGGCGATCGCCCGGCTGATCCCGACGGGCGGGGCTGCGGGCGGCCTGCCGGGCCCCGATCTGATCCTCGCGCTCACCTGCGCCTGGGTGCTTCGCCGCCCGGCCTATGTGCCGGCGTGGCTCGTGGTCGCGGTCTTTCTGCCGCTCGATCTGATGTTGCACCAGGCGCCGGGCCTCGGGGCGCTCGCGGTCCTGCTGGTGACGGAGTTTCTGCGGCGGCGCCAGGCGCTCAGCCGCGCGCTGCCCTTTTCGCTGGAATGGGCGCTGGTGGCGGTCGTCTTGCTCGTGGCGGTGGCGGGGATGCAGCTTGTGCTGGGGCTCTTCTTTTTGCCGCGCCCGCCCCTGGGGCTCGACGTGATCCGGGCGATCTTCACGGCGGCGGTCTATCCGCTCGCGGTGCTCTTCACCGTGTACGTCTGCAAGCTGCGCAAAGCCTCGCCCGGCGAGGTGGACGCGCTGGGCGCGCGCTTGTGAGGCCGTTTTCTGCTGCCACTCTGCACGGGATCTGTTTCAAGAGTGGCGGCGCCGCGCTAGGATGACCCCATGAGACGCCCGCCCAAGGACACCGAGGACAGCGCCCGCCGGATCTCGCGCCGGTCCGCCCTGATGGGCGTGAGCATGCTTGCCTTTATGGGCGTGCTCGCCGGGCGCATGCGCTACATGCAGGTCGAGCAGGGCGATGCGTTCCGGCTCCTGGCCGAAGAGAACCGGGTGAACCTGCGCCTCATCCCGCCCAAACGCGGCCTGATCTTCGATCGCAACGGGCATGAGATCGCCGCCAACGCCCAAAACTACCGGATCGTCATCGTGCGCGAGGATGCGGGCGATCTCGACGAGACGTTCGCTAAGCTGCGCGGCCTCGTGCCGATGAGCGACGAACAGGTCGAGCGGGCACGCCGCGAGATCGAGCGGCGCTCGCCGTTCGTTCCCGTCACGGTGGCGGATCAGCTGCGCTGGGAGGACCTCGCGGAGGTGGCTGTCAACGCGCCCGCTCTGCCGGGCGTGACGCCGGAGGTCGGGCTCACGCGGCACTATCCGCTGCTGGAGGATTTCGCCCATGTCGTGGGCTACGTCGGCCCCGTGTCGGACCGCGATCTGGAACAGCTCGAGGCGCCGGACCCGGTGCTGCAGATCCCGGAATTTCAGATCGGCAAGGTGGGCATCGAGAACAAGCTGGAGGCGCAGCTGCGCGGCACGGCGGGCACCAAGCGCATCGAGGTCAATGCCGCGGGCCGCGTGATGCGCGAGCTCGACCGGAAGGAGGGCGCCCAAGGGGCAGACTTGCAGCTGACGGTCGATGCGGGCCTGCAGAACTTCGCCCAGGCCCGGATGGGCGAGGAAAGTGCGTCGGCGGTCGTGATGGATGTGCGCAACGGCGACATCCTGGCCTGCGCCTCCGCACCGTCCTTCGATCCGAACCTCTTCGTGCGCGGGATCTCCATCGGCGACTACCGCGTGCTGACGGAGGACGACCACCGCCCGCTGGCCACCAAGACCGTCCAGGGCACCTATCCGCCCGGCTCCACCTTCAAGATGCTCGTGGCGATTGCCGGGGTGGAGGCGGGGGTCATCACGCCCGGCGAGACAGTCTTTTGCCCCGGCCACCGGGAGCTGGGCGGGCGGCGGTTTCACTGCTGGAAACGGGCGGGCCACGGCTGGATGGATATGCGCGACAGCATCGTGCAATCCTGCGATGTCTATTACTACGAGCTTGCCGAACGGGTCGGGATCGACCGGATAGCCGCCATGGCGCGCCGGTTCGGCCTGGGCGAGAAGTTCGACCTGCCGCTCTCCGCCGTCTCCGATGGGCTGGTGCCCAACAAGGAATGGAAGCGGCGCTCCCGCGGCCAGGAGTGGCGCGTGGGCGATAGTCTGAACGCGGCCATCGGCCAGGGCTACAACCTGGCTTCGCCTTTGCAGCTCGCGGTGATGACCGCCCGCCTCGCCACTGGCGAAGCGATTATCCCCCGGCTCATACGCTCCATCGACGGGGTCGAGCAGCCGGTCCGCTCGGACGGGCCGATGGGTCTGTCGCCCACGCTGATGTCGCAGGTGCGCAAGTCGATGTTCGACGTCTCGAACACGCGCCGCGGCACGGCCTATCGCTCCCGACTGGTGGGCGACGACGTGCGCATCGCGGGCAAGACGGGGACCAGTCAGGTCCGTTCGGTCGTGGTGCGCAACGAGGACGTGCCCTGGGAGCAGCGCGACCACGCACTCTTCGTCGGCTACGCCCCCGCCGAAGCGCCGCGCTACGCGACGGCTGTCGTCGTCGAGCATGGCGGCGGCGGCTCTCGCGCCGCGGCCCCTGTGGCGCGGGATATCCTCGCCTATGCGCTCAGCGGCGGCGTGCCCGCCCTTGATATGTATCCCAATGCAGCGCGAGGTGAGGTTGAAGCGCTCTTTTCATTGATGCAGCTGCGGACCTTCGACGAAGAGGATGCGCCCAACTCCTCTGATCGAGCCTAGCCTATGCCCGTCAGCTATCTCGAATACCGCGTGCAAACCGTGCCAACGGGATTGTCGAAGGTCTTGCATGTCAATTGGGCACTGGTCGTCTTGCTTATCGCGGTATCGAGCATGGGCTTCTTGATGCTCTTCTCGGTTGCCGGTGGGTCGATGGAGCCGTGGGCCCGTCCGCAGATGGAACGGTTCGCACTCGGGCTCGTATTGATGTTCTTCGTGGCCTTTGTGCCAGTCTTTTTCTGGCGCAACGTTGCGCTTTTAGCCTATGCGACGGCCTTTGGATTGCTGCTTGTGGTGGAGTTCGCGGGCGACGCAGCCGGGGGGGCGCAGCGTTGGATCGACCTTGGCTTCATGCGTCTGCAACCCTCCGAAATGATGAAGATCACGCTCGTGATGCTCCTGGCAGCCTATTACGACTGGCTCGACGTGAACAAAGTGTCGCGACCGCTCTGGGTGATCGTTCCGGTGATGCTTATCCTGCTGCCGACCGGGCTCGTTCTGGCGCAGCCGGATCTGGGGACAGCAATCCTGCTGGTTGTGGGCGGCGCGATCGTCATGTTTGCGGCAGGTGTGCATTGGGCGTATTTCGCGGCTGTGGCGGCATCCGTGGTGGGCTTGGTCAGCAGTGTGATGTCGTCGCGAGGGACGGAGTGGCAGCTGCTCAAGGACTATCAGTATCGCCGGATCGACACTTTCCTGGACCCTGCGGCCGATCCCCTCGGGGCAGGGTACCACATCACGCAATCGACGATTGCGTTCGGGTCCGGCGGCTGGACGGGGCGCGGTTACATGCAGGGCACCCAGTCCCGGCTGAATTTCTTGCCTGAGAAGCACACCGATTTCATCTTCACGACGCTTGCTGAAGAGTTCGGGTTCCTTGGTGCGGTTTCGCTTCTCGTGCTTTATGGGTTGATTATCCTGTTTTGTTTGATCTCGGCGATGTCGAACAAGGACCGTTTTGCAGCCCTTATGACCGTCGGGATCGCCGGTGCTTTCTTTCTCTACTTCGCCGTGAACATGTCGATGGTCATGGGGCTGGCACCGGTTGTCGGAGTTCCGCTCCCACTCGTATCGTTTGGCGGGTCTGCGATGCTCGTCCTGATGGTCGCCTTTGGCCTTGTTCAATCGGCCCATATCCATCGGCCACGACAACAGACCTGATGGAGCCGTCCCGTCCGGTCAGCAGCAAGTGTTTTCGAAGAAAAACACTTGTAAGAATTTTGCCAAAATTCTTTAAGCGCAGCGGCGATGGCTGCCCTTCGGGCAGCGCTAGGGCGCGCGGTCAGATGTAGCTACGTTTCGAGAAGCGGTCCGTCGCTTTGGTTGCTTGTGTCTTGAGTTGGGTCGGCGCGCTCCAAAGTAGCGTTAGCACGGACCGTAGGGTTCGACACGCCCAAGGGAGGGGTTTTCCTGGGCTTTCACGAAAGAGAAGGGCGATTTTGGCACCTGTAGTACGCTTCGCGGCAACCGATGAGCGGTGGGACCAGTACGCTTCTCCGCTTGAGCGCGCACTGGTTCATGTAGGGCTTGGAGATGTGGACCTCACGGCGGAGCCGCGTCCGCCGGAGACCATCGACTATATGATCTATGCGCCGAACTCCGACGTTCAGGACTTCACGCCCTACCGCCGCTTGAAGGCCGTCCTTAACCTGTGGGCGGGCGTTGAGGATGTCGTTGGAAACCCGACGTTGCGCGTGCCGTTGGCGCGTATGGTGGACCCTGGCTTGACCGAAGGTATGGTCGAGTGGGTCACGGGCCATGTCCTGCGGCATCACCTCCGGATAGACCACGCGTTGGCACATCAGGCGGGGGCATGGGTGCGCCACATCCCGCCTTTGGCGCGCAACAGGCCGGTGACCATCCTGGGGCTGGGCGCACTTGGGCGAGCCTGTGCGAAGGTGCTTTCTGATTTGAACTTTCCGGTCACAGGATGGTCGCGGACCGCCCGCCATATGGAGGGCATCCGATGCCTTGCGGGACGTGAAACACTCGAGACGGCGCTCTCTGGTGCTGAGATCGTTGTGTTGCTCCTGCCAGACACTCCGGCCACGGAGCACGTCCTGAACCGCCAGACTTTGGCTTGTCTGGCTCCGAACGCAGTGGTGATCAATCCGGGGCGCGGCCCACTCATCGACGATGATGCGCTCATCGCGGCGTTGGACACAGGGCAGGTCGGGCACGCAACACTTGACGTTTTCCGGATCGAGCCGTTGCCTCCCGAGCACCCGTTCTGGGCGCATCCGAAGGTGACTGTGACGCCGCATATCGCCTCCGAAACCCGCCCTGAAACGGCGGCTGCCGTGATTGCAGAGAACATCCGGCGCGGCGAGGCGGGCGAGCCGTTCCTACACCTTGTAGACCGCGCGGTCGGGTACTGAGGGCTGAGTGTCACTACACACCGCCGTGCCTGTTGCGAGACATGCCGGGCGGGCCATCTCTGGTGTAGTGCTTGCTGTTTCGGCGGTCTCCCAGGACAGGGAGCCGCAGCGCTGAAACAAGTCGCATTGAGTGGCGTGGGGCGCTTCGGGTCAAGCGCGAGAGGCCCTTTTCGGTGTCGGCCCATCGGTGCACCGCTGGTCATCGGCGTGCAACGGCTTTGCTCAGACATGGAGCGCCAGGCTGCGTTCAAGGCTGGATCGAGAAGCGACAGGCGTCAGCGCCCATCGCGCAGCATGTCACCTCCTGAACGTGCGCCTGCGGCCAAATGAGATTTTGGAACAGGCGTTCGAACACGGCTGCGTGCCAATGGCAGAGCGGGGTGTCCGAGTGCTCACCTCGGACGACCGGATTGTCCTGCAGCGCGAAGACCAGCGGACGGTAACGTTCGATGCTAAAGCGGCCCGAACCGGCAAAGGTCCAGGCATGGCGGGCGATGGCACGGGCAAGGATGGGGGCTGCCGCCCAACCCGGCAGACGCCGCAGGACGGATTGCGCGCGCAGAGGAATGCGGTGCGCGAGAATGTAATCTCCCGTGGCCAGACCCGCTTCGCGTGCCATCTCGGCAGCGCGATGCGGTAGCCGGCGGCGCATGACCTGGTGCAGCGCGGCGGCGGGAGCCTCGGGGATCAAGCCGCTGTTGTCCGGCAGGGTGACGATCCCGGCTTCCGAGAGCAACGCTTGCCGCAACTCGGGGCCGGTATGGGCGTCCAGAACGGGGACGAGTTGAAGGATCGCGTTCGGGCCAATGCGCGCCTCTGACGTCGGCAGACCAGCCGGTGCGGCCGGGGACGACATGTCAGGTCCGCTCCATCTCGTCCTCAGTCATCTGCTCGGTGCCGCCGCCGCAGACGGAGACTTCGGCACCGTTCGGCATTTTGAACGCGACCGCGCCTCCGCCGGCATCTGCCTTTGCGCTAGCGCGTTCCTGTGCGCGGGCCTTGCCCTGAGCGCGGATCGCTTCGCGCCGTTCCTGGGCACGACGGGCTCGGTCGGCCGAGGCCTCCCAGTCGTCCATCTGAGCGTCCGCGATGGTGCGTGTCATGTCGAAGTCGAAATGCACCTTGTCCTTGGCTTGAGGACCCCAGTAATTGTTCTTGCCGAGATCGTAGAAGCTGCGCTGCACACCGGCCTTGAGGAACGCCTTCAGACATCCGAGCAGGTAACGTCGGCGGAAGCCGGTGCCGCGCCAGGGATAGTTGAACAGCGCCTTGCGGGAATAGAACCGACGGTAATTGTTCATCACCCGGTCGAGGAGCGTGGCGCGGTCCATCGCGGCGGGTTTCATGATCGGGTTGACGAAGTTGTAGCGCGAGAAGTCGAACACCTCGACCTTGTCGCGCATCTCCTGGAAGAGTGGTGTGAAGGGCCAGGGCGTGTACATCGCCCAGTTGGCAAGGTCCGGCTGCCAGTCCCAGCACATCTGGAACGTCTCTTCGATTGTCTCGGGCGTCTCGTTGTCGAGGCCAACGATGAACTGGGCTTCGGTCAAAATGTCAGCCTTGCGCAGGAGCTCGATGGCGCGGCGGTTGTCCTCGACCTTCGTTTCTTTGTTGAACTGGTCGAGTTTCATCTGGGCCGCAGCTTCGGTGCCAAGCGAGATGTGCACGAGCCCGGCGCGGCGATAGAAGGGGAGGAGCTCCTCGTCGCGCAGGATGTCGGTGACGCGCGTGTTAATGCCCCATTTGACCTTGTCGGGCAGGCCGCGGTCGATCAGTTCCTGGCAAAATTGGATGAACTTCTTGCGGTTGATGGTGGGTTCTTCATCGGCCAAAATGAAAAAACCAACCTTTTGATCGCGCACCAGCCGCTCGATCTCGTCAACGACCTTTTTGGGATCCCGCACACGGTAGTCGCGCCAGAACTTCCACTGTGAACAGAACGAGCATGTGAAGGGGCAGCCGCGGGCCATGTTGGGGATGGCGACGCGGGTATTGAGCGGAATGTAGGTGTACTTTTTCCATTCCAGGATGGTCCAGTCGGGGTCGAGCCCGTCGAGATCCTTTACGGTATTGGCGGCCGGAGTTGCGACGATCTCTTCGCCATCGCGGTAGGCGATGCCGTGGATTTTCTTACGATCGTCGGGCCAGCGCCCGTCGCGGATCGCGTTGAAGAGTTTAACGATGATCTCTTCGCCTTCGCCGCGAACGATGCAATCGACCCAGGGTGCCTCGGACAGAACCTGCTTGTACATGAAGGTGGCGTGAACCCCGCCAAGAACACCGACGGCGTCGGGGAGGATTTCCTTGGCCATCTTCAGGCAGTGCTCAGCGGCATAGATCGACGGTGTGATGGCCGTCACCCCAACCACGTCGGGCCGGAGTTCAGCCATCTTCACGCGAATTTCGCGTTCCGTGAGGTTGTTCGTCATCGCGTCAACGAAGTGTATGTCGTCAAAACCTGCCTGACGGAGAGCCCCGGTGAGATAGGCCACCCATGCAGGTGGCCAATTCCCGGCGATCTCGGCGCCGCCCGAGCGGTAGTTCGGGTGAATGAACAGGATGCGCATAGGTGTCCCTCCGTGATCTCCCGAAGGGTTGACACACTATGTGTAAACAAAAATTGACATAGATCAGGACGACTCTCGCATGCGCTCGCCGCGGGGACTTTTTTTCGTCGAAAAAAAGTTGGGCCAGGCGACACGGAATCACCTGGCCCGATCATTGGCCACGCGAGGGGCCGCGGCCATGAGCACCCGTTTGGTGTCAGAACGCTCCGACGAGCAGGACGCCGAATGCCATGCCTGACATCATTCCAGAAAGAAGAAGAAACCGGGCCATGAGTCACCTAACCTTAAAAAACCTATACAGCGACTCAAATATAAGCGGAAACCTGCCGATCTCAAAGGGCTCAGTCGTCGCGGCCGGCCACATTCAAGTGATCAGTCAAATCTTGTTAGGCACAGTGTGGCAAAATGCGGCCGGTTGTCGCAGTTAGGGCGCAGGCGATCACTCGTCGTAAAGGCGCTTTTCTTCGTTCAGAACGACCATGTCTTCCAAAGCTGCGAGCGAGCGTTCGTCTTTGGAATGGGCCTTGAGGGCTTCTGCGTAGCTCGGCAAACCCTCGATGGAGGCTGCGTTCCCGGGTGACCAAAGGCCCGACCGGACGATGGCCTTGCCGCAATGGTAGAAGGCTTCCGCGACGCGGACGATTACAGCAAAATCCGGCACTTTGCCATTCACGGTCATCCGCGCGCGCAGCGCAGCGTCTCGCTCAATCCAAGCAGATCCGTTCACCCGCACAACCTCTCGGCGGTTTGGTACGAAGAACATCAGGCCAACGCGGCCTGTCTCGAGGATGTTGCGAAACGTGTCATACCGGTGATTTCCTGGGCGGTCGGGTATCGCGAGCGTCTTGGTGTCGAGCACCTTTGCGAAGCCCGCGGGGTCTCCTTTTGGGGAAACGTCGACCTGGCCGACTGTATTGTAGCTGGCAATCGTGAGGAATGGAGAACGTTCGATCCAAGCCTCGATCAGGGGATCGATATGGTCGATGACCTTCGCTTCCTGGCCGGGAAACCTCTCTGGCATGACTTGGCGCAACGCCGCCTCGTCGTCGATTTTGCGCACAGGCTGATACATGGCGGTTCCTCTTCTCTTGGGCCGTGGCAGTGAAAACGCTGTGACGCGCATAGCACGGAGTGGCTGTGGTGCAGGCGGGGCTTGGGCTTGCCGCCCCTGGACCACCACACTATACCCCGCTGCATGAGAGTTGGGCCCATGATCATTACGATTATCCGCCCGACGCCCTGAGGCCCCATGGGGCTCGACGGCGTCGGGCCAAGGCGCCTGCGCGATGCACGCCGCTCCGCTTCCCCCATGCTTGCCCAAAAGGATTCGCGACGATGTGCGCCGATACAACTGCCTCGACGGACGCCGACACGGCCCCCGACTACAAAGACACTCTGTTCCTGCCCCGTACGGATTTCCCGATGCGCGCGGGCCTGCCCAAGCGCGAGCCTGGATGGTTGGAGCGATGGGAGAAGATCGGGATCTATGACAAACTGCGCGAGAAGGCTGCGCAGGACCCAGGCGCCCGTGCGCCGTTTACCCTCCATGACGGTCCTCCTTATGCCAACGGCCATCTGCACATCGGCCACGCGCTGAACAAGGTCCTCAAGGACATGGTCGTCCGCTCGCAGCAGATGATGGGGCGGGACGCGCGCTACATCCCTGGCTGGGATTGTCACGGCCTGCCGATCGAGTGGAAGATCGAGGAAAAGTACCGCGCCAAGGGCCAGAACAAGGACGAAGTGCCGGTCCTCGACCTGCGCCGCGAGTGCCGGACCTTTGCCGAAGGCTGGATCGACGTGCAGCGGGGCGAGTTCAAGCGGCTTGGCGTTACCGGCGCGTGGGACCGGCCGTACCTGACGATGGACTACAAGGCAGAGGCGACGATTGCCGAGGAGTTCATGACGTTCCTGATGAACGGGACGCTCTATCAGGGCTCCAAACCTGTGATGTGGTCTGTCGTGGAAAAGACCGCGCTGGCCGAAGCCGAGGTCGAGTATCACGAGCACCAGAGCCACACGATCTGGGTGAAGTTCCCCGTCATTCGTGCGGTGGAGCCCACCGGAGCGCGCTCCGATCTGCGCGGTGCGCAGGTGGTGATCTGGACGACGACTCCCTGGACGATCCCGCAAAACCGCGCTGTCGCGTTCAACCCCGAGCTTTCCTACGGTCTGTACGAAGTCACGGCCACGCCCGAGGAAAGCTGGGCGGCTGTCGGCGACAGATACCTGCTGGCGGACAATCTCGCCTCCGAGGTGCTGACGAAAGCGCGCCTTGAGCCCGAGATGTGGCGCCGCGTGGCCGATGTCACGCCCGATCAGCTCGACCTTCTGGTCTGCGCGCATCCATTCCGGGGCTTCGCGGACGGGGCCGGCGAGTGGGACTACGACGTGCCGATGCTGCCGGGCGACCACGTGACCGACGAGGCCGGCACCGGGTTCGTCCACACCGCGCCGAGCCATGGAGCCGACGACTACATCCTGGGCGTCAAGCATGGCCTCCCGATGACCTACAATGTCATGGAAGACGGGCGGTATCGCGCGGACCTGCCGCTCTTTGGCGGTGGCCAGATCTTCAACCATAAGGGTAAGGAAGGGGATGCCAACAAGCGGGTGATCGACGCGCTTGTGAGTGCCGGTGCCCTGATCGCGCGCGGGCGGCTCAAGCATTCCTACCCGCATTCCTGGCGCTCCAAGGCGCCGCTCATCTTCCGCAACACGCCGCAATGGTTCGCCGCGATCGACCGCAAGCTCGACGACGGCATGGCCGACTATGGCGACACGATCCGGTCCCGCGCCCTGCGCTCCATCGACGAGCTGGTCACGTGGACGCCGCAGACCGGGCGCAACCGGCTCTACTCGATGATCGAGGCGCGGCCCGACTGGGTGCTCTCGCGCCAGCGCGCCTGGGGCGTGCCGCTGACGTGCTTTGTCAAGAAGGGGGCCAAGCCTGACGATCCGGACTTTCTGTTGCGGGACCCAGCGGTCAACGCGCGGATCGTGGCCGCGTTCGAGGCTGAGGGGGCCGACGCCTGGTATGGCGCAGGCGCCAAGGCGCGGTTCCTCGGCAACGAGTACGATCCAGAGGCCTACGAGCAGATCTTCGACATCCTCGACGTGTGGTTCGACTCCGGCTCAACCCACGCCTTCGTGTTGCGTGATCGGGAAGACGGGTCCGACGATGGCCTCGCGGACCTCTACCTTGAAGGCACGGATCAGCACCGTGGGTGGTTCCATTCGTCGATGCTGCAAGCTTGCGGCACGAAGGGGCGCGCGCCCTATCGCGGAGTGCTCACCCACGGCTTCACGCTCGACGAGAAGGGCGAGAAGATGTCGAAATCCAAGGGCAACACGGTCGCGCCCGAGGATG
>JBCCYI010000117.1:0-14107 GCA_039189975.1 Pseudomonadota bacterium | reverse complement strand
GTGTCGTCGTGCGCTTCGATCCGTATGTCCCCGCTCACGGGCGCAAGGTGCCGCTGTGGTCCGACGTCTACGACAAAGCCGAACTTCGACGGCAGCGCGGCGAGCGCCTCGGAGCGCAAGCCTTCGGCAAGGGCGGTTGCGATCCTGGACGCTCTAGAGCTGCCGTCAGCGTCGTGGAACGGGTCGACGACGATATTGCGCCGCTCTTCGTGGCCCGGATCCGCGTCGAGCAGTCCGAGGCGTGCGAGATCCGCCAGCAGGGGGGCATGACTTGCGTCCTGGACGCCCCGGAGCTGAAGGTTGGCACGGTTGGTCAGGTCCATCAGGCCATTGCCGAAGCGCCGCGATGCCGCGGCCAGCCCGCGCGCCTGTTCCGGTGTCAGGGCCCCAAGCGGCGGGCGCACGCGCACCACCAGCCCGTCGCCCGACGCCATCGGTCGGTGCGCGCCGGGGCACCACCCGCGGATGGCGGGCGCGCTCATGTGCCGACCTGCAGCGGCGGGGCATGCAGCTCGGCAAGGATGGAATTGCGCCGCGATTGCCAGAGCCCGGCGCTGTGGAGCTGTTGAAAGCGGTCACGCATGGCGGCGAGTGCGTCAGGGTTTGCATCCTGCAGGAAGGAGACCGTTTGCGGGTCCCCGAGGGTGGCCTGCCAGAACGCGTCAAAGAGGTGCGGCCCCACGACGTCCGCCAGCTGCGCGAAGGCGGCCATGTTTTCGAGCGTTGCCGCGATCTCGGCTCCTCCGCGGAAGCCATGTCGACGCATGCCCGCGATCCAGTCGGGATTGGCGGCGCGGGCCTGAACGACCCGGGCGACCTCTTCGGACAGCGCGCGGGCGCGTGGGCGCGCGGGGTCGGTGTTGTCGAAGTGATAGAGCCGCGCTGTGCCGCCCGTGATGCGCTGGGCCGCGGCGAAACCGGCCTCGTGGCTGGCGTAATCCTCGGCGAGCAACAGATCCGTCTCCGGAAGATCTTGCAGGTGCACGAAGGCGTCGGCCTGGGCGACCCGCGCCGCGAGCCCGGCCCTGTCGGGCGCCTGATGCACGCCATCCAGCGCCCAGCTTGAGGCCGCCAGCCAGGCCTCCCCCGCGGCGCGCCGGCCGGCGTCGGAATAATCGCCGAGCACGGTGCCCATCCCGAGCCCGAAGCTGCCCGGCGCGGGCCCGTAGACGCGGGCCTCCTCGCGGCCGACGAACGGGTTCCAGTCGGGCGCCTCATCGCGCGCGGCCAGCGCCCGGACCGCGCGCTGAAAGAGGGCCGAAAGCGTGGGGAAAACGTCGCGAAAGAGCCCTGAGACGCGGAGGGTGACGTCGATGCGGGGCCGGTCAAGCTCGGCGATTGGGACGATCTCGACGCCCGAGACACGCTCGGAGCCCGCGTCCCAGACCGGACGGACTCCCAGGAGCGCCAGCGCCATCGCGAATTCCTCGCCCGCGGTGCGCATCGTGGCCGAGCCCCAGAGGTCGACGATCAGCCCACGGGGCCAATCGCCTTCGTCCTGCAGATGCCGCCGGATGAGCTCGTCGGCCAGCACCTTGCCTTGCCGGAAGGCGGCGCGGGTCGGGACGCTTCGCGGATCGGTGGTGAAAAGATTGCGGCCGGTGGGCAGGACGTCCGTCCGGCCCCGGTCGGGCGAGCCCGTGGGGCCGGGCTCGATCCGCCGCCCCGCAAGCGCGTCGAGGAGCGCCTGGCGCTCCGCCGCGCCCGCGCCGATGCTATCGAACGGGCTGTCCCCCGGGGCGGGTCGGCCCCAGACGTGCAGCCCGTCGCCGAACTGGCTTTCCTTAAGGTCACAGACGAACCGGTCGATGCGGGTGATGGCCTCGGAGGGACAGAGCGCGCCCTCGATCCCGAGATCCTGCTCCACGCCGCGTGCCTGTGCCTCGTCGCGGATATCCGCCATCAGCCGGTCGCGCCGCTTGGGATCGAGCCCGTCGGCATTGGAAAACTCGTCGAGCAGGGCTTCGAGATGTGCCAGGTGAAGCGGTGTCTCGGACGCCCTGAGCAGTGGGGGGACATGGCCGAGCGTCACCGCCCCGATGCGCCGTTTGGCTTGCGCGGCCTCGCCGGGATCGTTGACGATGAACGGGTAAATCACGGGCAGAGACCCGATCAGTGCTTCGGGCCAGCAATCCGGCGACAGCGCGACGGCCTTGCCGGGCAGCCATTCCAGCGTGCCGTGGGCGCCGATGTGGACCAGTGCGTCGGTCTGGTCGCGCAGCCACAGGTAGAAGGCGACATAGGCGTGACGCGGGACACGGGCGAGGTCGTGGTACTCATCCACACGGGCCTTGGGTGTGCCGCGTTCGGGCTGGAGGGCGACGATCGCGGAGCCGTGCCGGACAGCGGCGAAGGAGAAGCCTGTGGCGGTGGCGTCCGGATCCGCTTCGGGCGCCCCCCATGCGGCGTCGAGCTCGGCGCGCAAGCGCGCGGGCAGCCGGCGCAGCGCGGCACGGTAAGCCTCCATTGGCCAATGGAGGCGGGTTGCTTGCAGGTCGTGGCGCAGATCCGCATCGGCAGGACACCGGTAGCCCGCCGCGGCAAGGTCGCTCAGAATGGCTTCGGCGGAGGCCAGCGCGTCGAGCCCGACAGCATGGGCCATGTTCCAGGCGCGGCCGGGGTAGGTCGACAGTACCAACGCAACGCGTGTCTGGGCGGGCCGGACGGTGCCGAGGCGATGCCAGGCGGCGACCTTGTCGGCGATGGCTGCGATGCGCTCCGGCTCGGGCGTGTGAGCGTAGCGGGCGAACTGAAGGTGAGGGTCCTGTGCACCAGGCTCCTTGAAGGAGGCGACACCGGCCAGAAGGCGCCCATCCACCTCCGGCAACACCACGTGCATGGCGAGGTCTGCGGGGGAGAGCCCGCGCTCCGCCTCGGCCCAGGCTTCGCGCGACGATGTCGCGAGCGCGACCTGGAAGACCGGGACACCGGCCGCGTCGAGGGGCGAGGTCCCGGCACCGCCGCGCCCGGAAAAGGAGGTCGCGTTGACGATGGCGGCCGGGGCGAGCGCACGGACCTGCCGTTCGAGCCATTCCCGCGCGCCGGGGGCCTTGAGCGACGGAGCAAAAAGGCCGAGGGGCGCGAAGCCCCTGTCGCGCAACGCCGCAAAGAGCGCCTCGATCGGGGCGAGGTCGGCGGCGACGAGATAGGATCGGTAGAAGCCCACCAGGACCCGCGGGGCTGCGTCACTCAGATGGGCGGGCACCGGGCAGACGACGCCCTCCTCCGGGGTCCATGCTCCGACCTGGGGCAGGGTTTTCGCGCCGGTGACCGGACCTGCATAAAGGCCTGCGGCGAGTGCGAGCTGCGCCAGCGCGGCCTGCGCTGCGACGGTGCCCCCGGTGTTGCACAGATGAGCCAGACGGCCATGCGTCGAGGCCGGCACCGTCGAGACGGCGTCGAGGCGCGGGTCGGGCCGCCCGTCGGCCGGCAGCACGGCCAGAGCGATGCCGGTGTCACGGGCCAGCGCCTCGATCTGCTGCAGCCCGTAGGGCCAGTAGGGCACGCCTCCGATCAGACGGATCAGGATACCCTTGGCGCCGGAGAGCGTCTGCTCGACATAGGTATCGACCGAGAGCGGATGCTTGAGCGCCGCAATATTGGCGAGCCGCAGGGACGGCAGCCGCCCCTCGGGACCGCCGCCGCGATGCCAGCCTGCCGCAAACGCGCCGAGGTCACTGTCGGAGAACGACAGGACGACGAGATCCGCGGGCGATTGCCCCAGATCTGTCGGCGTATCGCTCTCTTCCAGACCGTGGCTTTCACGGAAGACGACGTGCATGGCGGGGCTCTTCGCTTACTCTGCCGCTTGGCGGTCCGGCGCAAGGATACCGCGAATTGCGGCGGCGTCGATGTCGTGATGCTCGGCGATGACCACAAGTCGGCCGCGCCGGCCTTCTTCGGCGCTCCAGGGACGGTCGTACTGATGCCGGACGCGGGCCCCGACGGCCTGGACCAGCAGGCGCATGGGCTTGCCGCTGACCGCCGCGTAGCCCTTCACCCGAAGGATGTTGTGGCGCTTGGCGAGCTCTTCGATCCGGGTCGTCAATGCGCGCGGGTCATCAACCTCGGCGATGTCCACGACGATGCTGGCAAAGGCGTCATGGCCGTGATGGTCGTGATGATGGTCGTCGTGGGAATGCTCGTGGGCATCGTGCTCCGTTTCCCCGTCACTCTGGTGATGGTGGTCTTCATGGTGACTGGGGCGTGCCGCGATATCGTCTTCCGCGGCGGCCTCCAGCCCCAGGATCACACGCGGGTCGACGGCGCCTTCGGCGACCTCGATGGTGGGCAGCGGGCGCGGCGCTTTCGCCCCGACGATGGCCTTGGCCTTGGCCACGCCCTCCGGTCCGGCAAGATCGGGCTTTGTCAGCAGGATGATGTCGGCGCAGGAGATCTGGTCCTCGAAGAGCTCAGACAGGGGTGTTTCATGGTCGAGGCTATCATCGGCCTGCCGCTGCGCTTCGACCGCGGCGACGTTGCTCGCAAAGCGGCCGGAGGACACCGCTTCGGCATCAGCCAGAGCGATGACACCGTCAACGGTGATCTTCGAACGGATGTCGGGCCAGTCGAACGCTTTCAAGAGCGGCTTTGGAAGGGCCAGGCCCGACGTCTCGATCACGATGTGGTCGGGACGCGGCTCCAGCGCCATCAGCGCCTCGATCGTCGGGATGAAGTCGTCGGCCACCGTGCAGCAGATGCAGCCGTTGGCCAGCTCCATGATGTTTTCGGCCGGGCAATCCGGGATGGCGCATCCCTTGAGGATCTCCCCATCCACGCCGACATCGCCGAATTCGTTGACGACTACGGCGAGCCGCTTGCCGCCAGGATTTTGCATCAGCTGGCTTATGAGCGTGGTTTTGCCGGAGCCGAGGAAGCCGGTCACAACGGTGACGGGGAGTTTTTCGAGGCTGGCCATGTCAGGTTTCTCCAAGAGGGGGAACGGCAGGATCGAGCGGCGGAATGCGCGCGATGCAGTTCTTGCGAAAGTGCTGCGAGCGCTCGCGCCAGGGCACAAGCCCATCGGCGGAGGCGGCGTATCTGGCGGCACCGTCAAGGACGGTCTCGGCATCGGAGGCGGGGTCGAACCGGCCATAGACATAGGTCCAGCGGCCGGGCCCGCGCAGGGCGACCGTGCATCCGTTCGTGCAATTGGACAGGCATTCCACCGGCACGATCCGGACCCCTTGGAGCCCCGTCTGCGCCAACTGGCCGTAGAGCGTCGCGCCGGGACGCTCCGCCTCGTCCGGCACGGTGTCGCCGTGCCGACATTTGGTGCAGACCAGCAGCTCCACAGTCTCAGAAGGGCGCGCCATGCGAGCTCCATAGGGTTCGGGGGCGGGGCCATGCGGAGGGCGCACCCCGTGCGGGAGCCACCCGTCCGACACCGGATCACCCCGCCCGGTCTCAATCGTTCCGCTGGCAGGTCTCCCGGCTTGCGGATGTCAGGGGGAACCCTGTCGGTCGCCCGGCCTTCCCAACCGCGGGATGCGGTCAGTGGCCTTGGAGCGCCCTCTCCGGTCACGGTCGCGGGGGCGGCTGCGGTTCGACCCATGCGGACGGGCCTCGCGCATTCCCTTTTCACCTGTGTGCACAGGCACCAGCCCGCTCAGATGCTCAGGCTCGCTCCGTGCTGTCAAGAACGAAGGACATCGCTCCTGTGTTTGCCCGCGCGTCGCTCGATCGAGCCGGCCTTTGCGCATATCCCCGGACCACTGGATCATGGTGCCGTTGCCCGCCGGCCCGCGCTCGAAAGATCGGCCGCCCAACGTCAGCCGAGGCGCCGAGTATGAACCGGGAGCCTCTGCACGGACGGGGGCTTTCCACACCGGCGTCCGCCGGGGAGCGCACCTGGGCATGGCGGCACCTGGGCATGGCGGCACCTGCTCCGGCGTGACCGCGTCCGCGGATAGCGGCAGGTCCTGTCGTCCACGGCCCGCGGGCGCGCCCCGGAGGCGCGACGTGGGCCGCGCCGCCCGGCACGCCCGCTGGCGTCGCCTGCTGGGCCGGTTTCGACGCGGCATGCGTCGGCGGTGCCAAGCTGACGCGGCCTTGCAGCCCTCTTGCCGCTTGATCGCCGCGAGACCTGCACGGTATCAGATCGCGATGGTTCTCGAAGACGGTGAGTCGGAGAGATGAAATGGGAACGCGGTGCGGTGCCGGAACGGGTACCAATGCCGCGACTGCCCCCGCAACTGTAGGCGGTGAGCGACCCCGAGAAAGACCACTGGGCCGTCTCCCTTCGGAGACCCTGGGAAGGTTTGGGAGAGCGATGACCCGCAAGTCAGGAGACCTGCCATCTCGGGCGCTTCGGCGTCTTGGTGCAACTCAACCCGGGCGGGGTGCCCCGGCAGGAGACCAGAGATGGACACGTCGGCTGCGGCCCGTAACATAACCGGTTGTCCCATGCCCCGCGCATTGCTGCGGAGGCCAGGATGGACCCGACCCATAGCGCTGGGCTGAACCCGAACGACGGCCGGTCTGCGGCGGCTGTACTCTTCGTGGTGTCGGCCTACGCGCTGAACAAGCGGGCGCTGAGCCGGCTGGAGGATGCGGCGCGCGCGGCCGTCACCGGGCCTGTCCGTCTGATCCGGCTGGAGGAGACGGGCCCAAGTCTGATTACAGCGCTCGACGCGATGCGCGCCGAGGGTCATCGTGCCATCCGGGTGCAGCCACTTGGGGTGCCCTTTCCAGAAGGTTTGTTGACATGGCTGCCCGGCGTGATGGCCGATTGGCGCAGCCGTGGCGAGAACGCGGACACGATGCTTGAGCTTGGGCCCGACCCGGCGACGGACGCCGACGCGCTGTGCGCGTTTGCGTCTGCCTCTCTGGCGCATCCGGTTGCCGCGCGGTCGATAGCGGGCGTCGCGCCGCGGCTTGGCAAGCCGGGCTGGAACGACCCGCCCGCGTTCGACTTTCACCTTCTGGTTTGTACCGGTCCACGGTGCGCGGTCCACGGGGCGGCTTCCTTCGCGCATCTGCTTCAGGACGAGCTGAAGACCGCCGGCGTCTTCGACCGCTGCCTGACGACGCGGACAGGGTGCCTCTATCCGTGTAACCGCGGTCCCGTTCTGGCGCTCTATCCCCACGGGCATTGGTATCGTCTGCCCGACCTCGCCGCGACGCGCCGGTTCGTGCGCGTGGTGCTGGTCGAGGGAGGGCGCGCCGACGACCTCAGATTTCATACCGTGCGCCCCGCGCGCGATCCCGGTCCTGTCACTTTGGAGAAGACACCATGACCCTGAGATCCCTCCTGCTCGGCGGCGCTTTGGCGCTGACCGCCTTGCCCGCCGCTGCCGATGATATCATCCGCATGGCAACGAGCTTTCAGATCCGCTCGATGGATCCGGTTTCCCAGGGGTTCTGGATGCAAGAGTTTGGTCAGGGCGAGCTGCTGATGAAGTTTCAGCCCGACGGCACGATCACACCCTGGCTGGCCGAACGCGTGGAGCGTACAGCCGACACCACCTGGGTCATCACGCTCCGCGACGGTGTGACGTTCCAAAACGGCAAGGCCATGGACGTTCCTGCTGTGCTCGCAGCCATCGCCTTTCATCGGGAGCGGAACTCCGGCACCCAGGCTGTGCTGCCCGCAGCTGCGACTTTTACTCAGACGGGGCCGTTGGAAATCACTGTCGACACCGGCGTGCCAGTTCCCGAGATGCCCAGTATCCTTGCCCATGAGAGTCGCCTGATGATTATCGACGTCGCGCCCGTGCTGGCGGCGGGCGAGGATTACGAGGCGCTCGAGGGCGCGGGCATTCACACGGGCCCCTACAAGGTCGTGGACCTGACCGACCAGCGCATGATCGCCGAGCGCTACGATGGCTATTGGCAAGGGATCCCCGCGATGGCGGGCGTCGAGCTCCGCTTTGTGTCGGATGTCAACGCCCGCATCCTTGCGGTGCAGAATGGCGAGGTCGACATCGCGCTCTACCCGCCCATTGCGGCCGCCCCCGTCTTTGCCGTGACGCCCAATGTCAATCTAGCGCTCGGAGCACCGTCGACAGGCGGGTTCCTGTCCGTCATGGACGTGATGCACGGCGCCTTCGAGGAGGTCGAGGTCCGCAAAGCCGTGATGCGCGCGGTCAATTACGAAGAGCTGGCCAACGAAGTGTTCCATGGGGCGAAGATCCCGGCCACCGGCCTCTACAACCCCCGCTTTCCATGGGCGGTGGAAAACTACAGTTACGACCCGGCTCAGGCCAACGCCATGCTCGACGCGGCCGGTTGGGTCCGCGACGGTGACACCCGAAGCCGCGATGGCGAGACCCTGTCCGTCACGCTCATGATCTACCCTCAGCAACCGGACCTCGTGCCTCTGTCGAATGCGATGCAAGCCTACCTGCGCGCGGTCGGCATCGCCTCCGAGATTGTCTCGGTAGAGAGTGTGAACGAGGCCGCGATGAATGACCTCGTGGAATGGGACCTCGCCATGGTGGCCACCGGGACGGCCACCGTCGGCTCCGTGAGCGGCTTTCTCAACCGCTACGTCGCCTGCGAGGGCGACCGCAACTACGGCGGCTATTGCAACGCACGCATCCAGGAGCTGATCGAAACTCTTGATGTGACGGTGGATGAAGACAGCCGCTACGACATGCTGCGCGAGATCCAGACGATTCTCGTAGAGGAGGATCCCTATGTCTTTAACGCCACGATCCTCATCGAGCGGGCTCTAGTGAGCGACGCTTGGTCCGATTATGTCCCGGCGGTTGCCTGGAACCATATCAAGTGGGATACGGCGCCCAACAAGTGAGGGACGCGCGCAGCCCTTTGGCGCGTGGCGGTCTCGCGGCCGCCGCGCTTTTGCGGATCGGCCAGGCGCTTGTCACGGCCCTGGCTGCCAGCGTCATCGTTTGGGCCTTGCTGCCGCTCGCGCCGGGCGATGTCGCCGAGCGTGTTCTGCTGGCCCGTGGCCTGCAGGACCTCACGCCTGAGGAGATCGAAGCGACGCGCGAGGCGCTTGGCCTCAACGATCCGCTGATCGTGCAGCTCTTTCACTGGCTCGGGGGCGTTGCCCGTGGAGATCTGGGACAGAGCTTCACCAGCCAGGCGCCCGTGAGCCAGGAGATCCTGGAGCGGCTACCAGCGACGCTGATGCTCTTGGGGCTGGCCCTTGTCTTTTCGGCCGTGTTGTCGCTTCTCTTTGCTTTGATCGCGGCGGCGTATCAGGATCGCTGGCCGGATCGCATCATCCGCCTCTACACGCAGATCGGCGCCGCAGTGCCGACGTTCGTTTTTGCGCTCCTGGCGCTGACCTTTGTCGTCGTCGGGTTTCAGATGGGCCGCGTTTTGGCGGATCCCTCCTGGTCGGCCGCGCTCATACCGGCGCTTATCATCGGGTTGGACCGCGCCGCGAGCTGGACCCAGCTCCTCCGCGCCGGGCTGCTCGAAGCGATGGCGAGCGGCTACGCCGAGGTTGCCCGCGCCCGCGGTGCGTCGGAGCGACGCATTCTGTTGCGCCATGCGCTTCCCAATGCGCTGCTGCCATTCCTGACGGCGATCGGCATTAGCATCGGTGCCCTGATCGGCGGCACCCCCCTGATCGAGTCGATCTTCACATGGCCCGGCCTCGGCGCGTACTTGCTTGAAGCGCTTTCGGCGCGCAACTATCCGGTCATTCAAGGTTACGTGCTGATCGCGGCGCTGTCCTACGTGGTGGCATCGCTCGTCGTTGACCTGGCGGCTATGGCGCTCGACCCGCGCTTGCGGAGCCAGAACCCATGACGCTGCTTGGCCTGATGCGCCCGCAAGCGCCGCGTGTCCCGGACCGGTACCTGATGCGACGCCTGTGGCGGCATCCTTCCGGGCGGGCGGGCCTGCTGCTGGGCGCGCTCCTGCTGGTCTTCGCGCTTCTCGGCGCGGTCTGGACCCCGCATCCGCCTGACATTCCAGACTATGCGAACGCGCTCAAACCTCCCAGCCTGGCGCATCCCTTCGGCACGGATTCCACCGGGCGCGACATGTTCAGTCGGGTGATGGATGGCGCGCAGCGCTCCATCGGCTCAGCGCTGCTGGTGCTGGCCGCGGTCTTCCTGATCGGCCTTGCCGTTGGCATACTCTCGGGCCTCGCCAGGGGCGCCACCGATATCCTGCTGATGCGGCTTGCCGATATCGCTCTGGCCATGCCACCGCTGGTTCTGGGGTTCGCCATTCTGGGGCTTCTGGGGCCGGGGCTCTTCAATCTGTTGCTCGCCGTCGTGATCGCAGAATGGGCCTATTACGCGCGCCTTGCCCGCGCGTTGTCGCTCGGGGCGCGCAGCCGCCCCCATGTCGTCGCGGCCCGGATGGCGGGTGTCCCACGGTGGCGGATCATCTGGGGTCACATCCTGCCTGGGGTCGCATTGCAGCTCGGTATCCTTGCGACGTTGCAACTGGGGATCATGATCAGCGTAATCTCCGGCTTTTCCTTTCTGGGTCTCGGGGTCCAGCCGCCCCATGCCGAGTGGGGGGCGCTTCTTTCGGAATCACGCCTCTTTTTTGCGATTGCTCCATGGCTCTTGATTGCACCGGCTGTCGCGATTTTCTTGTCGATCCTGTCTGCAAATCTGGTCGGCATTGCGTTGCGCGACATCGAAACACCGGAGGGCCGATAGATGGGCGCTGTGCTCTCTTGCGAGGACCTCACGGTCAGCTACCCCAACGGCGCGGTGCCGGTGCGGGGCGTGTCGTTTTCCCTTGCAGCCGGCGCATGCTTTGCACTGGTCGGCGGATCCGGTGCGGGCAAGTCCACCCTTGCTCGAGCATTGTCCGGACTGCACCGCCGCAGCACGCGCGTTTCGGGCCGGCTGATGCTCGATGGCACCGACATGAGCGCCGCGACTGCCGCGCAATGGCGCGCTGCGCGCGGGCGGCGGATCGGATTTGTTGCGCAAAACCCGTGGGCAAGCTGCGACCCGCTGCGCCAGGTGCGAGACCACGTGGCCGAGGCGTGGCGCTGTCATGGGTGCGAGATCGGCTGGCACGATATCGCGACCCGGCTGGAGGGGCTTGGCGTCGCGCAGGCGGGCGAGCGGATGGGGCAGTACCCCCACGCCTGGAGCGGCGGCATGCTCCAGCGCGCCTCGATCGCAGCGGCCGGGGCGCATGGCCCGCCGATTCTGATCGCGGACGAGCCGACCAGCGCCCTGGACGCCGACCGCGCACAATCGGTCCTGGAGGTGCTCAGGTCGCTTGGGGCGGCAGTCGTGCTGATCAGTCACGACATCGGCCTCGTCCTGCGGAATGCGGATCGCGTGGGTGTTCTCCATAATGGCCGATTGGTCGAGGAGGGCTCTCCCGCAATGCTCACCCGCGCGCCGGTCCACGCGGAGACGCAGCGCCTCCTGTCCGCTCTTGCACCGCTGCCCCCGCGCGCGCGGCCACGGCAGGAGCGTCCGCTGCTGCGTCTGTCCAATGTCTCGGTGTGTTACGCGAAGGGGCGTGTGACTGCACTTGCGGGTGCGAATCTGGAGATCGCTGCAGGTCAGATAGTCGGCGTTCAGGGGCCCTCCGGCTGCGGCAAGTCAACCTTGCTCCGCGTCGCGATGGGGATCGAGCCGCCCAGCAGCGGGCAGCTGTGGCGCGACAAGGCGCTTGGAGGCGCGGGCGCGATCCTGCCCGTTTTTCAGGATCCTGTGAGCAGCCTCGTGCCGCATTGGTCGATCCTGCGGTCGCTTTGCGAGCCGCTCACCGTGCCGGGGCGCCCCCGCCTGCCGCGCGCGCGTCGTCTTGCCCGCGCACGGGCCGCCCTCGCGCAAGTCGGACTGGGGGCGATGGATCCGCATGCCCGCCCTTTCGAGCTGTCCCATGGGCAGTGTCAGCGCGTGGCCCTGGCCCGCGCGATCCTGGCCGAGCCCGCGATGATCGTCGCCGACGAGCCGACGAGTGCGCTCGACAGCCCGTCCACCTGGCGCGTCAGTCAGGTGCTGCGGGCGGCGGCGGACCGTGGGACGGCCGTTCTGATCGTCAGTCATGATACCGCATTCCTCGAACGTCTTGCCGACCGCGTCGTGACGCTTGAAGCAGGACAGACGATACCGGCTGCTGCGCCCTGAGCGCAGCGCGACGGCGTGACGAGCGTTGCAAGAGTGCACCCACGCAGCCTGTCTCCGAGCGAGCTGTTCGCCTGTCTGAACCCATCTGCGCCTCAGCAGTGTTCTCCTTGCACGCCTCCGCGGGTCCCTGGGCTGAGCCGGCGGATAACCTCCAGATCGGTCCGAGGGAGATGCCCTGCGCACGGCGCCAAGTCGATGCGGGGTCGCGAAGACGGGGCCGCGTGTCCTCTTGGGAGGGGGCGCCGCCACGCCACGATGTGCCCCATAGGGCCGTTTGGGGCCGGGTAGGGGAACGGTGAGGCGTTTGACCTCAAGACAATGCGGATGTGCGCGCTTCGATCCGGCGGAGCTTTGCTTGCGCGGCTTTGGCAGTTGACAGTTTTTGTCGGATACTCCCATATCGCGATCGTCCATGGGAGGTCCATGGCGAACAATCCAGTAGGAGAGACCCATGCACGTCAGGTTGCTGACCAAGGGTCTCTGCACCGCTGCCGCAGCTATCGCGATGAGTGTCGCGACCGCCACGTTCGCCACCGCAGAGACAATCACAGTTACAGACATCGCCGGCCGCACGGTCGAGGTCGAAAAGAACCCGAGCAAGGTCGTCATCGGCGAAGGCCGCATGATCTACACGATCGCGCTTCTGGACCAGGACAATCCGTTCCAGCGGGTCGTCGGCTGGAAGAACGACATGATCAACTTCGACCCCGATGCCTATCGCAAGTACCTCGCGGCATTTCCGCAGGCCGGTGAGTTGCCCAGCTTTGGCAGCCCCTATGCGGACGAATGGAACCTCGAAGCGGTGATCTCGCTGGGCACCGAGGTGGTGCTGATGAACCTCGGCAACCTCCTGAAAGCGCAGGAAAGCGGCATCATCGACAAGCTCGAAGAGGCCGGCATCGCGACCGTCTTCGTCGACTTCCGACAGGATCCCACGGCGAACACCGTGCCGTCGATTCAGCTTCTGGGCCGGATCTTTGACAAGCGCGACGAGGCGGACGCGTTCACCGATTTCTATCAGGCAGAGATCAAAAAGATCTACAGCCGTGTCTCGGCCATCCCGGTCGAAGACCGTCCCATCGTCTTCATCGAGAATGCCGCGGGCTACAATCCCGAGAACTGCTGCCGGACTTATGGAGCCGCCAACCTTGGCCGACTGGTCGACCAGTCGGGCGGGCGCAACTGGGGCTCGCTGAAGTTTCCGGGCTTTTCCACGTCGGTGAGCCTGGAGGCGATCTTTGCCGAAGACCCGGACGTGATCATCGGCACCGGAGCCAATTGGTCTGAGTACAATCCCGCGACCACGGCCGTCCTCTTTGGGTATGAGGCGACGCCGGAGCAGGTGCAGGAGCGTCTGGCGGGCCTGGCCTCGCGCGAAGGGTGGTCTGATCTGTCGGCGGTGAAGTCGGGTCAGTTCCACTCCGTCTATCACCAGTTCTACAACAGCCCCTATCATTTCGTGGCAATGCAGGCCTTTGCGAAGTGGATCCATCCGGACCTCTTCGAGGACCTCGACCCAAACGCAACGATGCAGGAGCTGCATGACCGGTTCTTGCCCATTGCGTATTCCGGCGTGTTCTGGGGCAGCCTGGCCGTTGAAGACTGATCCTTAGACACCAAAGCCTTGCCCTGCTTCGGGGCAAGGCACACGCGCCGTCGGGACCATTTCCATGACCATTGATGTAACTGCCGTCGAGATGCGGCGGAGCTATGCCGCGCAGGTCTGGCGGCGCTACGGGATGATCGCGCTCGTCGCCGCATTGCTTGCGCTGAGTTTCTTTCTGGACGTTGCGACGGGGCCGGGGAATTACCCTCTCTCAACCGTCGCGGACGTTCTGCTGGAGCCACAATCGCACGGGCCGCGCCTGAAGGTCATCGTGTGGGACTATCGCCTGCCTGTGGCGGTGACAGCCGTTCTCGTCGGCGCGCTGCTGGCGGTTGCGGGCGCGCAGATGCAGACGATCCTCAACAACCCGCTGGCCGAGCCCTTCACGCTCGGCGTCTCGGCGGCCGCGAGCTTTGGCGCCTCGCTCGCCATCGTCGTGGGCTTTTCGGTGGTCCCGGCTGTCGGG
>JBCCYI010000116.1:0-14112 GCA_039189975.1 Pseudomonadota bacterium | reverse complement strand
GCGAACTTCTGCGCGTGGCGCGTGCCGATGTACTCAACGGCGATCTTGGCGCTGTCGAGCCCAAAGCGGGCGGCAACTGCCCCGGCACGGGCACTCACCGCGAGGATGACGTCGGCATGCGTGTTGATCAGCCCCGTCACGGTGTCGCGCCGACGGCGGTAATGCGCATAGGGGGGCTCCAGCTGCGCGAAGGCGCCTCCACTGCGGGGTGGCGCCACGACCATATCGGCAAAATCCGCGACCGCGCGCGCCTCCGGCAGGACCGCCGTCGCGGCTGGCACCACGGCAGGCGCGAGCTTCATACCGGCGCGGAAGCCCAGGTCGAACCCGCGACTGCCGGGCCGAAGCCCCACGGACTTCAGCGTTTCGGCAACACCGAAGGCCCGGCGCACAACCTCGGGCTTGGTCCGCTGCGCCTTAGGCAGGCAGGTTACGCAGCGCTTGCCACCCTCGAAGTCCCCACAGTTCTGCTTCTCGCGCCACCACAGGTTCACCTGCGGACAGGCCGCATAATAGTTGTGTATCGAGTAGATCACGCGGGTGTCCGGGAAGCGCTCCTTGAGCGTCAGCACCGTGGCCGGCAGCCCCTCGAGGTTGTTGAAATGCACGACATCGAACGGCCCTTCCTGCTGCAGAAAGTCCAGAAATGCCTCGCGCGTGGGCCCGTGGTCGATCTGCGTTTCGTGCCCGAAGGAGTTGTGGCTCGCAGCGAGCGTGCCCGAATTCACAAGCTCGAACCGCCGGCAGGGATGCCCCGTTGGCGCGCTCGGCAAGGGCCGAATCCGGGGATGCGTGGTGAAAGGGTCGTGCGCGAGCCCGGCGCAAAGAAACGTCAGCTCTACGCCGTCCACGGCACCCAGGCTGTCGATCACATTCTGCTGGTAGATCGAGACGCCACCGCCGCGCCGTTCCGGGTCCAGGTAGTCCACCCAGTTGTAATACAACACTTTCATCGTGAAAGCGGACCTCAGTTACCGCGACGCGCGAGAGCGCCTAGCGCATGCGCGCGCGCGCCTGACACGAGGATCTAACAGTCTACCGGATAATCGGCAACTCCATGCCGAAAAACGCGTCACGCGTCCGGCTCCGCGTCGGTGCGACGAGACCTTGCGCGTTCGTTCGAGGCGACCTGCCCCAGAAGATGTGCGTAGAGCTCGATCAGGGCCTCGGCATGTTGCGCAGGGCTGTCGAGGGCGCGGGCGTTGGCCCAGTACGCGGCGAGATCGAGGCCACCTTGCAACACACGCGTGAGAGCGCGTTGAAAATCCGCCGCATCCCCGGCGCGAAAGACCAGGTCGGACGTGTTGCCCAGTTCCCGAGCGCCCCCGCGATCCGACGTCAGCAAGGGGATGCGCCTTGCGTGCATCTCCATCGCCACCTGCGGCAGGTTATCTTCCCAAAGGACAGGGACGACGCCGAGGTCGATCCCCTCCAGCACCATGCCCAGCGCATCGCGCGTGTACCCTTCGAAGTGGCGCAGCTGTGCAAGCTTGGGGGTGAGGGCCTGGAGGCGGCGCACAGCCTCTGTGTCCCGCGTCTGCGCGGCCACGGTCACACGGAGGCGCGCGGCAACGGCCTCCGGCAGGGCTTCGAGCGCCTGCAGCAGAAAGAAAAAGCCCTTATCCCGGCGCATGTAGCCCAGATACGCCAGGTGCAGAGTGCCATCGGCCGCGGGCAGCCATGCGGGCGGCGGCGTTTGGTCAAAGAGCGGCGCATGATCGGTGCCGATCCGACGGACCGTGATCCGCTCGGCCTGCACGCCAAACGCCCGGGCGACCTCTGCGGTCCTGTCGGACACCGCGAGGACGCTGTCGGCATGGGCGTTCAGCTGAGCGACAAAGGCGTGACGGCGTGCGGCGAAGGCGGCGCCGGCGCCCGACACGTGCTCAGGCGCTGCGTCTGGCGCCGGCCCTTCGACCTCGGCGACCACGGCGCGCCGACGATCTGACATCTTCCGGATCAAAGCCACGCCGGAGCGGACCGCAGGCTGCAGCGCATGCTCGTAGAGAAATGTCCCCTTGCCGATTCCCATCGACTCCAGCGTGCGCACTGCACCGTAGAGCGTGCGCAGCCGGGCCGGGTTTCGCCGCACGGGTAAGCAAGAGACGCACGCCGTGCCCGCAGCAAAGTCGGCGCAATGCGCGCGCTCCCGCTGCCAAAGGTTCACCTGCGGGCAGAACGGATAGTAATTGTGCATGGCGACAACGAAGCGGGTATCGGGCCACCGCGCCCGAAGCGTGAGCACGGAGGCGGGCAGACCTTCCAGCGTGTTGAACTGGATGACGTCAAAGGGTCCTTCTTGGGCGACGAACCGCGCAAACGCTTCGACCGTCGGACCATGGTCGACCTGTTCAGGGCAGCCAAACGCATGGTGCGCCGGCGAGAGAGGAAGCGTGTCCACCATGCGGAACCGGCGGGTCGGATCGCCCGGCACAGGGGGCAGAGCCTCCCACGTGGGTGGGCCAGGACGCAGCGATTGCGCCAGACCCGCGCTCAGAAACGTCGCCTCGATCCCTTCCATTCGGGCAAACGCCGCCAGCGTCGACCGCTGATATACGGTGACCCCGCCGCCACGTCCCGCCGGGTCGTGGTAATCGGCCCAGTTGTAATGCAGGATGCGCATTGCCCCGGCCTAGCCCGCGCCCTGCCCGGACAGGAATGGCCCGGCGCAGGCCGAACCCGCCTGGCACCCTCCGGCCCCGCAGACCACCAAGGCCCCTCCCATGCGCTAGCGCTCCAGAAACGTCCGGTGAAACCGGTTGAGAAACAACAGCCCGAAGGTCAGCGTCACCATGCTGAGAATGCCGACATAGAGCGGAGACGCATAGGTCGCATCATACGAGGCATAGAAGCCGCGGCGCATCAGGGCGACGAGATGGATGATCGGGTTCCACCAGGCCATATCCTGGAACTCGCGAGGAATATCCTCGAAGAGGAAGATCACGCAGGACACCAGGAAGAGCGGCCGCGTCAGCACCCCCCAGATGTTCCCCCAAAGCGGGAAGGCATTGAACAGAAAGCAATTCAGCGTGCCCACCCCGAGGCCCAGCGCCGCCGACAGACCGATGGCCATCAGCACTGCGCCCATATCGAGGATCGACTTGAGATCGAAGACGATATGGATGCCCCCGATAATCGCGTAAATCACAAGGATCTGCGTCAGAGTTGTAAGCAAGAACCCTGCAATCAGCGTATCCGTGTACTTGACGCCCGGATAGAACAGCAAAGGCTTGTTTCGCATCAGGCTGTTGGCAACGTTGCCCGCGATGGAAAGAAACATGGAGAGCATCAGCAGCCCAGTGGCCAGAAACAGCGGGAAACTGGTGCCAAGGCCGGGAGTGCGGATGCGAAAGCCGGTCGACAGGATAAACGACATGAGCGCAATCCCTCCGACCGGCTGCAGGATCGCCCAGGCATAGCCACCGGGACTGCGGCCATAGCTCGTCATCATCTCGCGTAGGATCACCGCCCCTACGGTGCGCACTGTCTTGAAACGGCGCGGGCGGGCGGCGGGCGGCAAGGCATGATGGAGTGTGTCTGACATAGACGGCCTGGCGACGGCGCGGGTAGGGGCTCTGTTGCGACCGTCCGACGGACGACGCGGCCCTCTGGCCCGGCGGGTGTGGATTTTCCCTGTGAATTATGTAGATAATTCTGGAGACTTCCATCGCTTTGTTGCGCTACCCGGGGATCGGTCTTGGCAGAAATCAGTGCAGCACCCGCAGACGGCGGCCGTGGTTCCGGCTCTGGCACGCCGTCCGGCACCCACGGCGCGGCGCCCGAGACCAGCGCGTCGCAGGAAGGGTCCGAACGCCATACTGGGCGCGCTCAGAGCGCCAAAGCGGGAGCGGCTGGTCTGCCGGGCGAAGCACGCGGCCGCTGGCCCAGTCCGGCCGGAAACGATACGTCGCTGCGCGTCGTTTCAGAAACCGGCAGGAACTGGAATGCCCCTCAGGTGTTGCCGACCCCCGCAGCGCCCGCCCCAACCCTCGCTCCGGTACCGCGCACACATGTCTCGGGCGAAGGCTCATCTCAAGCAGCCCCTGTCGCCGTGCCGCCATGGCTCGCGCTGAAGACCGGCGCGCCTGTCGCGGGGCATGGCTCCGCAGAGGTTGGCAGAATCCCCGGCACGGTGACACCCGCCCGCCCGCGCGCACGGCACGGCTGGATGGTAGCGCTCTTTTTCCTCTTCGTCGTGGCGCCGGTCGCGGCAGCGGCTTGGTACCTCTATACGCATGCTGCCGATCAATACGCCTCGACGCTCGCCTTTTCAGTGCGCAAGGAGGAAGGGCCCTCCGCTTCGGAACTCCTCGGCGGCATTTCGAACCTGACCGGCGGCGCAAGCTCTTCTGACACCGACGTGCTGGCGGAATTCATCCAGAGCCAGAACCTCGTCTCCCAGATCGACGACCAGCTCGACCTTCGGGCCATCTACACCAAGCCGGAGAACGACCCGGTCTATACCCTGCGCAAAGACGCGCCCATCGAAGACCTCGTGCGCTACTGGAACCGCATGGTCACGCTCTATTACGACGGAGCGCAGGGGCTCATTGAGCTCCGTGTCCTCGCATTTGAAGCGCAAGACGCCCAGAACATCGCGATCGCGGTCTACGACGAGAGCACCGAGATGATCAATGCGCTCACCGCGATCGCCCGCGATGACGCCACGCGTTTTGCGCGGGACGATCTGGAGGTCGCTATCGAGCGGCTGAAGTCGGCGCGCACCGCCCTGACGGAGTTTCGCTCACGCACCCAGATCGTCGACCCGACGGCGGATATCCAGGGCCAGATGGGCGTCCTCAACACGCTTCAGGCGCAGCTGGCGGACAGCCTGGTCGAGCTCGACCTTTTGCGTGAGACGACACGGGAGAGTGACCCGCGCATTCGCCAGACCGAGCAACGCATCTTGGTCATCGAAAAGCGTATCGACGAAGAAAGGGCGAAATTCGGCATCGGGGGGGGCGATTCCTCAGAGCTCGCGTTCGCCGACCTGATGGGGCAGTACGAGAGCCTGATTGTCGACCGGGAGTTTGCCGAGCAGGCCTATCTCTCCGCACTTACGAATTTCGACGCCGCCCAGGCCGAAGCCCAGCGCCAGAGCCGCTATCTGGCCGCGCACATCCAGCCAACGCTCGCCGAAAGCGCCGAGTATCCGCGGCGTGAGATGCTCCTTCTGGTTCTGGCCTTCTTCGCTGTTTCGCTCTACGCCACGCTCATTCTGATCTACTACTCGATCAAGGACCGGCGCTGAGGGCCCGCGATGATCCGCCTCAATGCCGTCAGCAAGTCGTACTACACCTCGGGTCACCGCGAGGTCGTCGCGGATGCGATCACCGCGACCATCCCGCCGGGTCGGCGTCTGGCCCTTTTGGGGCGCAACGGCGCTGGCAAGTCCAGTCTGCTGAAGATGATCGCCGGCACGCTGGAGCCCGACAGCGGCAGCATCACTTCCACCGGCACAATTTCCTGGCCGGTCGGCTATGCCGGGGCATTCCACGGCGAGCTGAGCGGCGCGCAAAACGTCCGCTTCATTGCGCGAGTCTACGGCGTCGATGCCGACGAACTCACGGCGTTTGTCGCCGATTTTGCAGAGCTCGATCATTACTTTCACCTCCCCGTGCGGACCTATTCCAGCGGCATGCGAGCCAAACTGTCGTTCGGCGTGTCAATGGGCATTGCCTTTGACACCTACCTCGTGGACGAAGGCACAGCCGTTGGCGACGCGGCGTTTCGCAAGAAGAGCGAGGCCTACTTCATGGACCGGATGAGATACGCTGGCGCGATCTTCGTGACCCACGGGCTGAAGCAGGCCAGGGAATTGTGCGATTGCGGCGCGGTTCTGAGCAACGGTCACCTGACATTCTTCGACAACGTCGAGGACGCGGTGGACCACCACAACGCCCTGCTGGAGGCCGACCGCAGCGACGAGGATTACGTGTGAGCGCGCATTGGCTCGTCACTGGCGGCGCAGGCTTCATCGGGCGGGCGCTATGCCACAGGCTGATTGAGGCTGGCACCCGGGTCACTGTTCTGGACGATCTCTCGACCGGAGAAGCAAGCGCCCTGCCCGGTGCCGCGACCCTGGTTCGAGCCGACATTTGCGACCGGACGGCGCTGCGCCATGCGCTCTGCGGTGTGGACGGTGTCTTTCATCTTGCCGCCGTATCGTCTGTCGAAGCCTGTCTGGCGCGCCCGGCCGCGACCAGCCGCACCAACCTTCAGGGGACGGTCACGTTGCTGGAGGAGGCCGCGGGTCAGCCGGTCGTCTACGCCTCCTCGGCGGCGATCTATGGCGACCAAGAAGCGCTGCCGATCGTCGAGGAGGCCACGCCCGATCCCATCTCGCCCTACGCCGTCGACAAGCTGGCCAGCGAGCGCCACCTCGGGCTTGCCGCTTCGCTGCGCGGCGAACGGATGGTCGCGCTGCGGCTCTTCAACGTCTACGGGGCAGGCCAACCGGCAGACTCGCCCTATGCCGGTGTCATCGCGCGCTTCGCGGAACGGGCCCGTGCAGGACTGCCGATGACCATCCAGGGCGACGGGCGGCAAACGCGCGACTTCGTGCACGTCAGCGATGTCGTTCTCGCTCTGCAGGCAGCCATGCGCCATACGAGAGCCGCGGGCGCCGGACACTTCACATGCGCCAACGTCTGTACGGGGACGCCCGTCTCGATCCTCGGCCTTGCCCGCTCTCTCTCGATTTTGGCAGAACGGCACGCGCCGATTGTCTTCTCCGCCCCGCGACCAGGCGACATTCTGCATTCGATCGGAGATCCGTCGCGAGCCGAGACAGTTCTGGGAGTGCGCGCGCGCAAGAGCTTCGAACAGGGCCTGAGCGAAGTCCTCCAGCATATCGGGTCGGGGCCTGTCGCCGCCGCTGCAAGGTAGCCCGCGCGCCCGAGGTCAAAGCACCACTGCACCAGCATGCGCCTTGTCCCGCTTCGCCAGCGCCCTGAGCATTACGGCGTCGTGCACGCGTGGACGTCATGGATGTCGGCCAGCGTCCGGAGATGCAGGCGTGGCGCGAATGGCTCTAGGATCGGGGGCGTTGCGGGGCCCGCCCTCCGGCCAGGCACGCACTCAGGCGGGCAAAGGCGTCCGGCGGACCCTCAGGCGATGGTGTGGAGAAGAACGCATCGAGATGCGGAAACGTTGACACAGCGGCATCAATCTCCGGGTCGTTTCCCGCCGCATAGAGACCGGACTGGACCATCAGCTCCGCACTATCCCACGACCCCAGCCGCCGACGCGCGAGGGAGATGAGGGCGTTCTCCTCGTCGGAGGCACAGTCCGGCAGCGATCGCGACACTGAGCGCAACACGTCCACGGCGGGATACCGGCCCCGCTCGGCAATGCCCCGGTCAAGGATCGTGTGACCGTCGAGAACACCGCGCAGGATGTCCGCCACCGGCTCGTCCATGTCCGAGCCTGCAACAAGCACAGTGAAAATCGCCGTAATGTCGCCTCCTGTGGCGACGGGCCCCGGCCCGGCACGCTCCGCCAGCGCCATGATCATATGCGCTGTTGAGGGCGGGAAGCCCCGCAAGGACGCATTCTCTCCCGCGGCAAGCGCGATCTCGCGGTGCGCTTCGGCAAAGCGCGTCACAGAATCGGCCATGAAGAGCACATGCCGCCCGGCATCCCGAAAATGCTCGGCTGCGGCCATCGCCGTCCACATGGCGCGCCGGCGCACCAGAGGCGGCGCGTCGGACGTCGCCACGACGACGACACTGCGCGCCAGCCCATCCGGGCCCAGCACATCCTCGACAAAGTCGCGCACTTCCCGCCCACGCTCCCCGATCAACGCAATGACGGAGATGTCCGCCTCCATGCCGCGCGTCAGCGCCCCCATCAGGCGTGATTTGCCTACCCCGGAGCCGGCGAAGACCCCAATGCGCTGGCCCCGCGCAATAGGCAGCATCGTATCAAAGACGGATAAGCCCGTGCGCACCCTCGGCCCCAGCCGCCGCCGCGCCGTGGCAAGCGGAGGCCGTGCGCGCAGCGGTTGCGCCGCCGCCCCCGGCGCGAGCGGTCTGCCGTCGAGCGGCCGACCCGCGGCATCTACGATCCGTCCCAGCCAACCTGCGTGCGGCGCGACCACTCCCGCTCCCTGGTGCACGACAGCATCCCCGATCCGCAAGCCCTCGCCGCCGCCCTCCGGCAGCACCACGGCCCCCTGCGTATGCATCTCGACGATCTCGCCCCCAACGGGCCCGGTCCCAGCCTCGATACGCACGAGATCTCCCAGCGCGGCGGCATCAGAGAGACCCGTGACATGCACAAGTCCGGTCCCCGCGCGCGACACACGCCCCACCGCCTTGCGCGGCCGCAGTGCGTTGAGCTCAGCGCTCAGCGCGGTCAGACTTCTGTCCTGCATCCCGGATCCTCCGTTTGGATGCACCGTTTCTAAAGGAATCGGGGTTAAGCCACCGTTGAAAGCCGTGGGAGAAGCCCCGAATGTTTGATCAGCTCGAGATCTTGAAGATGTCGCATGGCCTTGCGCGCAATGCAGCTGCGCGCCAATCCGCCGTCGCACAGAACATCGCCAACGTGAACACGCCCGGCTACGCACGGGTCGATGTCCGCAGCTTTGCCGATATCCATGGCACCGCACCATTTGAGGGCACGCTTCGCACCACGCGATCCAGTCACCTGGACCACAACAGCACCTACAGGCCACCAACGCCCGAGGCGGTGCGCGGCGCGTCCACCGCCCTCAATGGCAACTCCGTTTCACTCGAAGACGAGATCGTCGCGGCGGCCGAGCTGCGCCAACAGCACGATATGGCGCTTACGGTCTACCAAAACGCCCTGACGGTTTTGCGGACAGCGTTGGGACGGGGGTAAATCATGAACGACCTGATCAAGACCCTCGCAACGTCTTCCTCCGGCATGAAAGCACAAGCGGCCAGGCTGCGCCATGTGTCTGAAAACATTGCAAACGCCGATACGCCGGGCTTTCGTCGCAAACTCGTGTCGTTTGAGCAAGCCGCATTGCCTGCGCCTGGGGAACCGGCCCTCGTTTCACCCGGTCGCGTAAGGCTCGACAGATCCGAGCTGCCCCTGGTCCATGACCCCAGTCATCCCCTCGCCGATGCGGACGGAAACTACCAGGGATCGAATGTCGATCTGGTGATTGAAATCGCCGACGCCCGCCAAGCCCAACGCAGCTACGAGGCCAACCTCAAGATGTTCGATCAAGCACGTCAGATGACGTCGAGCCTCTTTGAAATCCTGCGCAGATGATGGAGACCAGAATGGATATCCGCAGCACCCAAGCCGCGCGCCTGTACCAGACCGCTCAGCCCGCGACCCAGCCAACGGAACGTGCGAATCCGGCCGCAATGCAGGGAAGTCCCTCTGCCGAGGCTGGAAGCTTTGCAGCCGCATCGGGGGCCGCGATCTCCGACTTCGCAGCAACGCTTCAGCGCGCGGAACGAGTTGCCGCAGATGCAATGGTCGGCAAAGCGGATCCCCATGCTCTTGTCGAAGCGCTCAGCCAATCCGAACTCGCGGTCCAGACGGCTGTCGCCGTGCGCGACAAGGTGGTTGAGGCCTATCAGGAAATCCTTCGGATGCCGGTCTGATCATGGGCGAGGATCTCTTCTTCGACACCATGCGCGAAGGCCTGTGGATCGCTGTCATGATCTCTGTGCCAATCCTCGGCATGGCCTTGCTGGCTGGCGTCGGCGTTGGCCTGTTTCAAGCCTTAACGTCCGTTCAGGAAATGACGCTCACGTTCGTACCGAAGCTTCTTGCGATCGTCATCGTCTTTTGGATGTCCATGGGTTTCATGACCCATAGCCTCACGGCTTACTTCCAAGACGCGCTGGTCCCGATCATCACGGGAGGTGGGCGTTGAGTATCTCTTCGATCACGCTTTCGCGGCAAAGCGGCCTTGTCAACGAGATGAACACGATTGCCAACAACATCGCGAACGCCGCGACGACTGGCTATCGTCGCGAAGGGGTCGTCTTCACTGAGTATGTTCACGGCACCGGCTCCGGGCCAAGCGTCTCGATGGCCGCTGGCCGCGGTCGCTCCATCGATCTGACCCAGGGAACGCTCACGGAGACGGGAGCCCGCTACGATCTCGCGATCCAAGGGGACGGGTTCTTCCTGATAGAGACGCCGCAGGGCGAGCGTTTGACACGAGCCGGCAGCTTCACACCCAGCCCCGCCGGAGAGCTCGTTACGCCGGACGGTCATCTTCTCCTCGATGCCGGAGGCGCCCCGGTGTTTGCGCCGGCAGGAGCGGCGGATGTGTTCATTGCAACGGATGGCACCGTATCGGCCGATGGTGCTCCGATTGGACAGATCGGTCTTTACCTCCCGGCGGACCCAAACAGCCTTGTGCGGGAAGCGGGCGCCATCTTTCAGGCGGACGCCGGCTTTGAGCCCGTCCTGGAGGGGAGCGTCATCCTCCAGGGGCGCCTTGAAACAGCGAACGTCAATCCGGTCCTGGAGATCGCGCGCATGATTGAGGTGCAGCGTGCTTATGAACTCGGTCAGGCTTTCCTCGAACGCGAGAGCGACCGCCGATCCTCCTTGATCGATACGTTAACCCGATAGCCCGTTGCCCACACGCCCATAAGGAATTCACACATGCAATCGCTTAAGATCGCTGCCACCGGGATGAGCGCCCAGCAAATGCGGGTCGACGTTATTGCCAACAACCTGGCAAACATGTCGACCACGGGTTACAACGCGCGACGCGCGGAATTCGCCGACCTCCACTACCAGCAAATCGCCCGAGCCGGCACAGTCAACGCGTCGGACGGAACCGTTCTTCCGACCGGCGTGCAGATTGGGCTCGGCGTGCGCCCGGCCGCTGTGTCCGTCAATCTCTCCCAAGGCTCCCTAAGCCAAACGAACGGCGACCTCGACATTGCGATTGAGGGACGCGGCTATCTTGAGGTTGAGCTTCCTTCCGGAATTTCAGCCTATACACGGGACGGTGCCTTGAAGAGGTCCCCAGAGGGACGCGTCGTAACGTCAGACGGTTTCGGGGTGATCCCGGACATTACCATTCCGGATGACGCACGCAGTCTCTCGATCAGTCCAGACGGCGAAGTCTTCGCGTTCTTCAATGACCAGGTGAACGCACAGAGCCTGGGTCAGTTGACATTGGCAGGCTTTTCTAACGCCAAAGGCCTAGAAGCCGCCGGCGACAACCTCTTTCTAGAAACCGAAGCATCCGGACCCGCAACCGTCAGCAACCCCGGAGAAGACGGTCTGGGCGTTATCCGCCAGGGATACCTGGAGGACAGTTCTGTTGATGCCGTGCGCGAAATCACCGACCTGATTGAAGCACAGCGTGGCTACGAGCTGAACGCAAAGGTGATCACAGCAGCCGACCAGATGCTCGGCGCAACAACTCAGATCCGCTGATGCGTTCCCTTTTGCCTTACGTCCTGGCAGCATGTGCCGCGTCTTCTGCCATGGCGGACAGCCTTGTCGCAGCAACCACGATCCGCGCCAAAACTCAGATCGGGCCGGAGCACCTCGCCCGCGTCTCGGACGTTGTGCCTGGTGCCCTCTCAAACCCGTCCGATGCGATTGGGCTTGAGGCGCGGGTTGCAATCTACGCCGGCCGGCCGATCCGTCCCGGAGACCTGGGACCACCAGCCATTGTCGAGCGCAATGCGATAGTCCCGCTGATCTTCTATCGTGGCGGGCTGGCCATTCAAACAGAAGGCCGCGTGCTCGACAGAGCATCTGTGGGCGACCGCGTCCGCGCGCTTAATCTTGCATCGCGCATCGCCGTGACTGGCATCGTCGATGAAGCCGGTCAAATTCATGTTGGAACCAATTCTCTCTCCTCGGGGGTTCGTTAATGCGCTGTTTTCTTCCACTCCTAGTCGGAGCCGTCGTCCTTGCGGGCTGCGCAAGAATCGCAGACGTCGGACAAACGCCGAGCTTCTCTCCAAACACCGGCACCAACGAGCAACGCGCGATGTCGATCGCCCCGCTTCCAGATCGCTTGGACGCCTCATTACCGGCGGATCAGGCGTCTCTTTGGAGCCGCGACCGTCAATCCCTTCTCGGAGACCGGCGTGCGTCGACCACTGGAGATATTCTCACAGTCGTCATCGATATTAATGACAGTGCTGCGATCGAAAACTCGACAGAACGATCCCGTTCAGGTTCGGAGCGGTTGGGCGTTCCGCAATTTCTTGGCCTGCCTCAGCGGGCCGCCGAGGATCTGCCTGAAGGTGCCGGAATCGACCCAGCAGTAGACTTCAACAGCCAGAGCTCGTCTGAAGGGGAGGGTTCGGTACAACGCAGTGAAGAGCTCACGCTTCGAATCGCCGCCACGGTCATTGAAGTCTTACGAAATGGCGTTCTGAAAATCCAAGGAAGCCAAGAAGTCAGAGTGAACTTCGAAATACGCGAATTATTGGTGACAGGCTATGTGCGTCCTGAGGACGTTTCTCGCCAGAACGAAATTACCTACGATAAGATCGCACAGGCTCGCATTTCTTACGGTGGGCGCGGCCAAATCACAGACGTTCAGCAACCGCGATACGGCCAACAACTGACTGACATTTTTCTCCCATTTTGATCCATGGCTAAACTTCTTCTTCCCCTCCTTTTGGCCTTCATTGGCGCTGGCGCCGGTATCGGCGCCGGCATCTTCATGCGCCCGCCGCCAGAAGACCTGGAGGCTGCCGCTGAAGCTGGCGTCCAAACCAATGTGGAAGAACAGCATGCTGAGGGCTCGGGGGAATACACGATCGGGACACGACCTATTCCCGACCGTGAGCGACCTCCACTTGAAGAACGCGACTTCGTTCGCATGAATAATCAGTTTGTGGTTCCAGTACTTTCCGATGGGAAGGTTCAGTCATTGGTCGTCTTGTCGATTAGCTTGGAAACGGGTCTCGAGATGCGATCAACGGTATTCTCCAGAGAGCCTAAGCTCCGTTCCGCTCTTCTCCAAGTCATGTTTGATCATGCAAACGCCGGCGGTTTTTCGGAAAACTTTACTGGAGCGGCTAAGATAGAGAGCTTGCGCAAGAGATTATGGGAAGCTGCGAGACCGATCCTTGGACCTGAATTATACGATGTTCTCATAACTGATATTGCGCGCCAAGATACCTAGTGTCAGGATCCATTGAATTACGCGTAGTGAGGTGGTTCACAGTTCGAAAACGAGCGGTGAGCATGTCTGATTCCTTCTGGCTGAGCGACGCGCAGATGGCGCGCCTTACGTCCTATTTCCCGAAGGTGAGGAAGATCGGAGATCGATCCAATGGATCGATCTCCTGACGAGCGGGCAAACCTCGCGTTGATGATCGGCGTGTCTTGAGCTGGAGCTAGCCGGATTAGAAATCGATCTGGGGGATCGATTTCCCGGCTTACCTTCATTAATCGCAATGGCTTACGGTGGCGCGACGATGAGCCATGTCGCGCCATTGGTCCGAGCGACAATGGCGAATGCCGACCTATCAACCTCTTCGTCACGGCGGGCCCCTTCTCGGCGATGCTCGCATCGCCTGCCAGGCAACGGGTCAGCGATAACATCGGCGCGCGGGCACTGCTCAACAGCCTGCCGGACGTCGACTGGCTGCTCGGGGACCGCGGATATGATGCCGACTGGTTCCGGGAAGCGTTGAAAGACAAAGGGATACGCGCCTGCATCCCTGGCCGGAAATAGCGCAACAGACCTGTGAAGTGCGACAAGCGCCGCTACAAACGGCGCAATCGGATCGAAATCACGTTCGGCAGGCTCAAGGACTGGCGGCGTGTAGCAACCCGCTACGACCGCTGTCCGAAGGTCTTCCTCTCAACCATTGCCCGCGCGGCAATCGTCATCTATTGACTATGCGTCCTGACCCAGGGTTCCAAACTGGTCAAAAACACACAATCTATTCTGTACTCCTTTTGCAGGGGCGCCGCGCCGACTTTACAACGTTGAACCTGGGCTAGACAAAGCACCGAAAGCATTGCGTCAGGCAAACGGGGGTAAGGGAAACCTACGCACCGTCCGAACCCCCTTAGCCAGTGTATGTGTTATTGACCTGGAGTGGTCGGTTTTTGCGGGTTTTGGCGCGGCGCGTTCGTGATGGGTACCAGCTGTCTGGCGGCGGCGGTTGGGAGGGGCTTGTG
>JBCCYI010000115.1:0-14195 GCA_039189975.1 Pseudomonadota bacterium | reverse complement strand
TTCGGTCAGGCCCGGAGGGTCACTTGTCATACCCGCCAGACTGGTGCCATCGCCATGCGTCTCCGATCATCTGCGGCATGGTCGACCGGGTTGGCTGCCATCCAAGCTCTTCCACCGCGCGGGTCGAGCCCGAGACCAGTTGTACAGCATCCCCCGCCCGCCGTGGCCCTTCCTCGATCGGAACGGATTGGTTGGTGACGATGCGGCTCTGATCGACGACCTCGCGCACTGAAAAGCCGCTGCCGGTCCCAAGGTTGAACACACGGCTGGGCTTGTCCGCCTCTAACCAGCGCAGGCCGAGGATGTGGGCCTCGACCAGGTCCATGACATGCACGTAGTCGCGGATGCATGTGCCATCTGGCGTGTCGTAGTCGGTGCCGTAGAGCGTCAGGGCCGGACGCGTGCCCGCGATGGCGTCGAGCATCAGCGGGATGAGATGGGTCTCCGGCTCATGCTGTTCGCCGACCTCGCCCTCCGGGTCAGCCCCGGCGACGTTGAAATAGCGGAAGATCACGTGGCGCAGGCCGTGGGCCGCTTCGAAATGCGCCAGAATCTCCTCGATCGCGCGTTTGGAGGCGCCATAGGCGTTGATCGGATGCTGGGGGCTGTCCTCTGTCAGAACCACGCCATCCTGATCGCCATAGGTCGCACAGGTGGAGGAGAAGACGAAGCGCTCGCACCCGGCTTCGACGGCGGCTTCGGCAAGGTTTACTGCGCCGAGCACATTCTCGCGCCAGTAGCGGCCCGGTGCGCGCATGGCCTCACCGACCTGGCTCAGGGCCGCGAAGTGCATCACAGCGTGTGGGGCGTGGGCGGCAAAGGCGCGGCCGATCGCGGCACGGTCCGTCAGGTCGCCCTCCACAAGGGGGCCGTAGCGCACGGCACCGGCCCAACCCGTCGACAGATTGTCAAAGGCGACAGGGGTATAGCCCGCCGCTGCAAGGGCCTTGCAGGCATGGGCTCCGACATAGCCCGCTCCGCCGGTGACCAGGATCGTCTTGCTCATGGGCTTCCCTATTGCGCCGCCTTGCCCATCGACACCATAGCGGAGAGGTAGTCGCGGAACTCGTCGCGCAGATCCTCGCGTTCCAGCCCGAAAGCGACCGTTGCCTGCAAAAAGCCAGCCTTCGAGCCACAGTCGAACCGCTGTCCCCGGAACCGGTAGCCATAGACGCGGGACGTTTCGATCTCCGCCGCGATCGCGTCCGTCAGCTGTATCTCGCCGCCCGCACCGGCCCGTGTCTTGTTGAGCGTACGCATCACGGACGGGTTGAGGATGTACCGCCCGATCACCGCAAGGTTGGAGGGCGCTTCGCCGGGCTCCGGCTTCTCCACCATCTGTTGCACCGAAACGAGCGGGCCATTTGTGTTCGCCACATCAAGGATCCCGTAGGACGAGGTCTTTTCGTGCGGGACCTCCATCGCCGCGACCATGCAGCCGCCTTGGGCCTCCGCCTCGTAGGCCTCGACCATCTGTTGCAAGCAGGGCTTTTCGCCAGCGATTACGTCGTCCGGCAGGATCACGGCGAAGGGCTCGTTGGCCACCAGACGGCGCGCGCACCAAACGGCGTGCCCGAGCCCGCGAGGACGCTGCTGTCGGATGTAGGCGATTGCGCCGGAATCCATGCTCGTCTGTTTGAGCTGTTCCAGAAGGTCTTTCTTGCCCTTCCGCTTGAGCTGCTCTTCCAGCTCGGGCGCGCTATCAAAGTAATCCTCGAGCGCGGACTTGCCGCGCGATGTGACAAAGATGAACTCTTTGATGCCGGCGGCGCGGGCCTCGTCGATCGCGTATTGGATCAACGGCCGGTCCACGAGCGTCATGATTTCCTTCGGGACGGATTTGGTGGCGGGCAGGAAACGGGTTCCCAGGCCAGCGACGGGAAAGATCGCTTTTGTCACCTTGCGTTGCATTCGTTGTCCTTTGGTTATGGCGCGTGAGAGCCTCCTCCATCCTTATAGTGTCGCGTGGACAAGTTCGAGAGGCGTGGGGGAACTCCGCCGAAACCTTATGCAAAATGCTCGGGTTTGCCGGCACAGCGACGCGCGCGGGGGCGGGCCGCGCTGGTCATGTCATGTCGAGCGACGCCATCATGGCCTCGATCTTGGGGACGTCCTCGGGGTTGTTCAACTCCCAGAACGGGCGCCCCCGCCCATCGACCTCGACACACAGGACACGCGCGCCAGCCTCGACAAACCGCAGTTGTTCCAGCCCTTCGAGCTTTTCGAGGGTGCCTTCCGGCCAGTTGGCGTAGGCTGTGAGCGCATCGGCGCGATAAGCATAGGCGCCCACGTGGTGATAGACCGGTGTCTGAGCCGTCTCGCCAAAGTCGGCAGCCGTGTAGGGAATCACCTCCTTGGAGAAATAGAGCGCATGCCCCTGCCGATCGAAGACGGCCGTCGTGCCTCCGACCCGTCCCGCGCGCCGATCCGCCTTGAGACTATCCAGCATCCTGCCGTCACAGCGCAAAACCGGGGTGGACATCTCGACGGCCGGATTGGCGCGCATCGCGTCGATCAGGGCGGTCAGGAACCATGGCGGGGTCAGAGGAGCGTCGCCCTGTAGATTTACGACGATGTCGTAGCCGTGGCCGAGCGCGGCATGGGCGGCGGCACACCGTTCAGTGCCATTCGCGCAGGTCTCGGGTGTCATGACAACCTCGGCCCCAAAGGCCTCTGCGGCGGTGCGAATGCGATCGTCGTCCGTGGCCACAACGATCCGGGCGTCGCCGTCGAGATCCTGTGCGGCGCGCCAGGTCCGTTCGATCAGGCTGCGGCGCTCGCCGGTGGCACCCGTGAGCGGCACCAGGGGCTTGCCCGGATAGCGCTGGGACGCAAAGCGCGCAGGGATCGCGATCAGGACGCTCAAGATTGCTCGGGCCCCGCCTCTCCGGCGGCCTCGGCGCTGTGCAACACGACGCCGGGGGCATAGGCGATAAAGAACGGATTTTCGTACTTGGGTTTGCCGTAGACGAAGGGCGCATGATCCTCGAAACGGACCATCCGGCCCCCCGCGCCCCGCAAAACCGCATCGGCGGCGGCGGTGTCCCATTCCATGGTGCGGCCCAACCTCGGATAGAGGTCGGCCTCTCCTGCGGCCACCAGGCAGAACTTCAGCGACGACCCCGCCGAGCGCATGTCGGCCCCGACATACCGCGCGATATAGGCTTCGGTCGCGGCATCCCGGTGCGACTTGGACGCCACAACGCGCAATGCCGCGTTGTCAGGCGTGGCGACGCGGATCGGCGTGGTCGCTCCCACGGCATCGGGGGCGTGCGGGCCGCGCTCCTCCACGCTGGTTCCGTCGGCGGTGGTGTAAAAGAGCCGCTCTTTGGCGGGGGCATAGACGACCCCACGCGTCGGTACGCCATCTTCGACCAGAGCGATGTTGACAGTGAAGTCGCCACGGCGCTTGGTAAACTCCTTCGTCCCGTCCAGTGGGTCGACAATAAGGAATGTCGCGGCCCGGGTCGTGTGCGTCTGCGCTTGTTCCTCGGTCACCTGTGCAACGTCCGGAAACGCCTCTGACAGACCCTGGGAGATCCAGGCATCGGCGATCACATCGGCTTCGGTGACGGGACTGTTATCGGATTTGGACCGCACTTCGAAGTCGGGCGTGTTATAGACGCTCATGATCTTGGCCCCGGCTTCGAGCGCGAGACGCCGCAGGACAGTCATCAGGTAGGCGTGGTCCATGCAAGCGGTTCCCCCTTTGCGGGCTGTGGCGGCGTGGCGGGTCCGACCGGCAGGCCGAAGCCGCTCTGCCCGAGCCCGCACGGGCGCGTTCCGTATTGCCCGGCGATTCAACCGGCTTTATCCTCTTGCGTTAATCCTGCTGCAAGCCCCGCGCGTCAAAGTCCTGCCTGAAATCTGACCTAGGGACCGTGTATGTTTCAGATGTCTGCCCCGCGATCTACGCCGCGCCGGTCCGCGGGCCGCTCTGTCTTTCAGCTGAGCGAACTGATCTACCATGCGACGGTGCGCCATGTTCGCAAGGATCATGGCAACGCGGTCATGGGGCTGCTCCTGAACATGATGCAGACGGTCATCTTCGTGTTGGCCTTCTATTTCATGTTCTCCGTGCTGGGGTTGCGCGGCATGGCCATCCGGGGCGACTTTCTGCTTTACATCATGACAGGGATCTTCCTTTTCATGACGCATACTAAGGCGATGGGTGCCGTGATCGGCTCCGAGGGGCCCGCCAGCCCGATGATGAAACATGCGCCGATGAACACTCTCATCGCGATCTCATCAGCGGCGCTCGGAGCGCTCTACATCCAGATCCTGTCGATGGTGGTGATCCTCTGGATCTACCATGCCGCGTTCCAGCCGATCACGATTCACGACCCCGCCGGCGCCATGGGAATGGTGATCCTGGCATGGTTCTCCGGCGTTGCAATCGGGATGGTGTTCCTGGCGATCAAGCCGTGGATGCCGGATGTGGTGGCGGTGGCCTCGTCCGTCTACTCGCGGGCGAATATGATCGCGAGCGGCAAGATGTTCGTGGCCAACGCGATGCCCGGGCATATCCTGGCGTTCTTCACATGGAACCCGCTCTTTCATGCGATTGACCAGGCCCGAGGCTACACGTTTCTGAACTACAACCCCCACTTTTCCAACATCACGTACCCGATCGTCTTGTCGCTGGTGCTCATGTTCATAGGTCTGATGGGCGAGTTCTACACCCGCAAGCATGCCTCGGTCAGCTGGATGGCCAAGCGGTGAGGCAGGCGGCGCCCGTTCGGGCACCGGTTTGACGGGGGGCTCTGCAGAGCCCCCATACGGAACACCCGTTTCCAACAGCCCGTGTGGCCGTAGGGATACCACAGCACCGCCCATCGGCCTGAGTGGGGGCGCACTGGCCCGCCCAGAGCGGCGCAGGGTTGGGAGAGAAAGCCCACACGCCTGTGACCACGCGTGGCGACGGTTCGGGGCGCCATCCCTCTGGTCTGGTGCGTCCCTCAGGGCCGCGGTGCTCGCCCTGGGACGTGCGCTCTAGCTTGGGGCAGTTGCGTGACGCCCGGCCGCGCGCGCTTCGTCGAGCGTCTGACTGGTGGAGAGCGCCTGTGGATCCGTGACCAGCTCTACGATCGACAACCCGCCCCGGCCGAGCGCCCGCTCAATCGCGGAACGCGCGTCGGATGTGGTCCGCGCCGTCTCGCCGACGCCGCCATAGGCTGTTGCCAGCGCCGGGATGTCGGGCAGGAAGAGATCCGTGCCCGACACACGTCCCGGATAGTGGCGCTCCTGATGCATCCGGATCGTGCCGTAGCGCCGGTTGTTGACGACGACGACCATCAGCGTCAGGCCATATTGCGCCGCCGTCGACAGCTCATTGACCGACATCTGCAAGCACCCGTCTCCGGCCAAACAGATCACGGGCCGATCCCGGTGCCGGAGTGCGGCGGCGATGGCAGCGGGCAATCCGTACCCCATGGAGCCTGAGGTTGGCGCGAGCTGTGTCCCGAAGCGCTTGAAGCGGAAGTAGCGATGCAGCCAGGCGGCGTAGTTTCCGGCTCCGTTCGTGACGATGGCCGTGTCTGGCAGGGCGTCCGAAAGCGCGTGGATAACGGCCTCCAGCTTCAGCGCGCCGGGAGTTTCGGCGGGCGTTTGCCAGGCCTCGTAGAGCGCACGCGGACCTGCACGGCGGGCGCCGCGTCGGTCGCCGGTGGCCTGGCGGGTGCCGTTGTCCTGCGGCTGCGCAACGATATCTGATCCGAGCGCGCGGCTGCGCGAGAGAAGCGCCTGCAAGACCGCCGGGGCGGGCGCCGCGTAGGACAGGCCGGGGGCATAGACCCGGCCCAGATCGTTGGCGTCCGGCAGGACATGGATGAGCTGCGGCTGGGGCTCGGCGGGGTCGAGCAGCGTGTAGCTCGCGGTGGCTGTCTCGCCGAGGCGCGTGCCCAGCGCCAGCACGGCGTCGGCGTCGGAGAGGGTCCGCCCGAGCGCAGGGTTCATGCCGACACCCAGGTCCCCACAAAAGCCCGGATCACGGTTATCCATGTAGTCCTGACGGCGGAAGGGCACGGCGACGGGGAGGTCCTCTGCCGCGGAGAGGGCTGCGAGATCTCGCGCGGCGTCTTGGCTCCAGCCGGGCCCGCCTGCAATGACGAGCGGGCGCGACGCAGCCCGCAGGCGGCGCAAGACCTCATCGGCGAAGGCGCTGTGATCCGGCGCAGGACCCCCGGTGCAGAGGAGGGAGCGATCTGGGGTGACGGCCTGCGCTGAGAGCATGTCCTCGGGCAGGGACACAACGACCGGTCCCGGTCGACCCGACGTGGCAACCGCAAAGGCGCGCGCGATGATCTCCGGCAGACGCGCGGTGTCGCGCACGTCGACAGCCCATTTCACGAGCGGGGAAAAGAAGGCCTCGAAATCCACCTCCTGAAAGGCGCCGCGCCCGGTCAGGCCCCTCGGGATCTGACCGATAAAGGCCACGAGGGGTGTTGCGTCGTGCATCGCGACATGCAGCCCGGCCGAGGCATTGGTCGCGCCCGGGCCGCGCGTGACCATGAGAACGCCGGGGCGGCCGGTGAGCTTGCCATCGGCCTCTGCCATCATCGCCGCACCGCCTTCCTGGCGCGCCACAACCAAGTCGATCCCGCTGTCGACGAGCCCGTCCAACGCTGCCAGAAAACTTTCCCCCGGGACGCAAAACACCCTGTCGACGCCGTGTCGCTTCAGCTGGTCGACAAGGATCTGCCCCCCGTGCCGGGTATCGCGCTGGTCCCCGTCGATGTCCTGCGCACCCTTGTCTTGCATTGGATGTCTCCCCCAAACCCACTCGCGTTCGATGCGACCATGGGCGAGGTCGGGCCGGGCTGCAAGCCGGCGGATCTGTCAGACGCAGTGGGGTGCGGCGGCCCACATGTAACATGGTTGGCGGCCGCGGCACGGCGCTCTAGGCTGCGGCAAAACCGATAGGAGAGATCATGACTCTGACCCTCGTTGGCCTGTGCGGCGCGCTGCGCAAGGGCTCCTTGAATCGCAAGCTGATGCATGAGGCCGCGCGCCGTTTCGGCGACGCGGCCTTCACTGACGCCGACCTGCGCCTCCCGCTTTATGACGGTGACCTGGAGGCGGCCGAGGGCATCCCCGCGCCCGTGCAGCGTCTGGCCGACCAGATCGCGCAGGCCGATGCGGTGGTGATTGCTTGCCCAGAGTACAACCAGTCGCTCACCGGAGTGATGAAGAACGCGCTCGATTGGATCAGCCGGGTCGAAGGGGCGCCGTGGCGCGAAAAGCCCGTCGCCTTGATGAACGCAGCCGCCGGGCGGGCCGGAGGCGCGCGCGCCAATTATGCGCTGCGTTTGGCGATGGCGCCCTTCCGGGCGACGATCATCAGCGGGCCCGAAGTCCTTTTGGCGGGCGCTGGCAAGGAGTTCGACGACACCGGGCGACTGACATCGGAGCATTATGGCGCCACCCTCGATGAGCTGATGTCTGCTCTGCGGGCAGAGGCCGAGCGGCAGCGCGGCTGACATCCCGGCTCCGGACTTGTTCTTTGCCGTGCGACCTGCCAGCGTCGCGCCATGACTGTGGTGGGCCGGTCTCAGACCTTCAACGACCCGATGGATCCGTCCCGCGCAGAGGCGTTGGCGGCGTTGCTCGACGTGCCCCTACCGGGCGACGCTCTGCCAGCGTTCTTTCACCAGGCCTACTTCTGGGAGATGCCGCGCCGGTCCGATCTGGGGCGGGACGGCCATCCGGGCCTCGGCGCGTTTCTCCCGGACCAGGGGTTGCCGCGCCGGATGTGGGCCGGTGGCCGTCTGACCTTTGAGGCGGCCTTGCGGACGGGTGCGCCCGCGTCGAAGACGACGACGATTATGGGCATCGAGGAAAAGACAGGCCACACCGGGCGGCTGGCTTTCGTCACGTTGCGTCATGAGGTGCATCAGTCCGGGCACCGGGTGGTCACCGAAGAGCAGGACCTCGTCTACCGTGAGGCCCATCGCGTCGGTGCGACACCGCCACGGGTGGTGCAGGCGCCGCCGGATGAGGCTGCCCGCTCGCACGGCTTTGATCCAGCGCTGCTTTTCCGCTACTCGGCGCTCACCTACAACGGGCACCGCATTCACTATGATGCGGCCTATGCGCAGGACGTGGAGGGCTATGCAGACGTCGTGGTGCACGGCCCGCTGCTGGCGCAGATCATGATGCTACGGGCGGCCGAGAGAGGTGCGTTGCGGCGGTTCACGTTTCGGGCGGTCCGTCCGTTACTCGTATCGGAACGGGCGACCTTCTGTCAGGAGGGCGCAACACTCTGGGTCCGCAATCCCGCGGGTGCCCTCAATATGACAGCGGAGGCCGAATGGCACGACACCGACGATCCCTTGCCCGCAGGCTCTTCTTCGGCCTCGAACGCGTCTTCGCCCTTGGCGTGACGATCGCCTGCCTCGGTGCCTTCGGCGTAAGCGCACAAGAGGCGGAGCCGCCGAGCCGCCCGCTCTTTCTTCAGGCGATGGGCCTGCTCGAGGCGCAGGCCATCGACATCAACCGCGACGGGACGCCCTTTGTCAGCCTGACGCTCTTTCAGGGTGATGGGGTGCGGCCCGTCGCGCGCGATACTTCTGCCGCCGGGGGGGATATCGTCGCGTCCTGGGACTTCGTCACAGAGGACGGACGCTTTGTGGAATCGCTGACCCTGACCACAGCCAGCGTGGACATCGCCCCGTCCGAGACGCGCCGGTTCGCACTTGCCAACATGTTGGTCCTGCGCTCTTTTCCGCAGATCGCACGGCAGTTTTCCGAAGCGCGCCTACTCGCATTCGGTCCGATGGAGAACGACGATGGGCTCGATGTGGTCCAGATGGTCGGGAGCTTCTCGCCGTCCGACTCGGACCGTGACATCCTTTTTCGCCACGTCGGAACGATGCATCCGGAGCGGGCGGAAATCGTCGTCGCGATCATCAACGTCGACACCGATGTCCTGCCTGTGCGCTCCGACACGGACGTGGTCGACACATTCGCCGGCCAGTCCTTTCGCACGCTGACGTTCGACGCGTCGGAATAGGCTGCCGCTACTCGTTCTCGATCGGGGCCGGGCCGAACCGTTTGTACAGATCAAAGTCGTCGACCGTGATCGTCCCGGTGACGATGATCACGCAGGCGATGGCCCAGATCGGCAGGCTGATCCACGTGATCAGCTTTGCCTTGCGCTTCAGCTGCGGGTCGGAGGGGGCGGACTTTGGCGTGCCGGGAACGACGTCTCCCGCCTCGCCCTGCGTGCGGATGTTCATCGGCAGGACAACGAACAGGACGGTGAACCAGATCACCGCCAGGAGAACCAGGGCCGAAGTGACCTGCATCGCCGCTCAGACCTGTTCGAGCTCGACGAGCGTGCCCGCGAAGTCCTTCGGGTGCAGAAAGAGCACCGGCTTGCCATGGGCGCCGATCTTCGGCTCACCCGATCCCAGAACGCGGGCACCCGTGTCCTGCAGGTGATCCCGCGCGGCGATGATGTCCTCGACCTCATAGCATACGTGGTGGATGCCCCCGGCGGGGTTCTTCTCCAGGAAGCCGTTGATCGGGCTGTCTTCTCCCAGCGGGTGGAGCAGCTCGATCTTGGTGTTCGGCAGCTCGATGAAGACCACCGTCACGCCATGATCGGGCTCGTCCTGGGGCGCGCCAACCTTGGCGCCCAGCGCAGTGCGATACTGTGCCGACGCGGTCTCTAGGTCAGGCACGGCAATGGCGACATGGTTCAAGCGGCCGATCATGGATCGTCTCCGTGGTTCTGTTCCGGTGCCGCGCTTATCCATCCCGCCAGACGCGGGCGCAAGGGCCGTTCCAGTATCGTGCCGCGCGTTTACCAGCTGTTAGGGCAAAAGCCCGTTCACTGATCGTAAGCTAGAATCGGGGCCGGGCTAAGAACGAAGACGCACACGCACTCTACAGGCCCGCCAGGTGTCGAACACAGGCCGGGGCCGCGGGTTGGCTCGGGTCGAGGGCCGCCCAAGGGCCCGCAAACGCACAGGAGTAAGTCCATGACTGACGATCTGACGCGCCTTCGGTGGAGCCGCAAGCCAACCGCTCAACAGCCCCTGATGGGCATTACGATCCTCGCCGTGGAGGATAGCCGGTTTGCCAGCGAAGCGCTGCGCCTGGCCTGCATGCGCAGTGGCGCACGATTGCGACGAGCCGATTGTCTCGCTTCGGCGCGGCGTCATCTCTCCGTCTATCGGCCCAACGTTGTGCTGGTGGATCTCGGATTGCCCGACGGTTGCGGCACCGAACTGATCGAGGAGCTCTGTGCCGGCGACGTTGATCCGCCGGTCATCCTCGCCATGAGCGGTGAGGACGCGGCCGAGGCGGATGCCATGGCTGCCGGTGCGCAGGGCTTCATGGCAAAGCCGTTCCCAGGGCTGGCCGGATTTCAGGGTGCGATCCTATCCCATCTGCCCGACGACCAGCACCCCACGGGGCCACGGGTCGCCGAAACGGCGCCGATCGCCCCCGACGATCTGGCGTTACAGGACGATCTGACGCGCGCGGCCGAAGCTCTCGAAACGGATCGTGGCGGACGCTCGGCGGCCTATGCCGCGCAGCTCCTGTCTTCGGTGGCCCATTCGGCAAGCGACAGTCACCTCGCTGAGGCGGCGCAACGGTTCGCGCGCAGCTATGCCGCAGGGCAGGACCTCGATGTGGCGCATGGCCACCTGCAGAGCGTCCTGGCCGAGCGTATTTCCGAGCGTCGTCCGATCTGACGTTCGCACAGTCACGTACCGAATGCGGAGGAGATCCCCGCTCGCCCAAAGCACTCCGACGCACGGAAGGCGCGGCGTCTGCGCCTCCGCTGTCGCGCGACACCCCCCCCAAGGCGCATTCATCGGTGACGGCGCCCGCTTTCGCCTGGGTTTACGGCAAGCCAGAACGTGATGTGTCGCGTCTGAACCGGTGCGAGGCCTTTCAGCGGAGCAGCGGTCCGACTTTCTCGAAATCGAGGCCGGGAAACACAGTCTCCGACAGGACGGCGCGGCTCAGCCCAAAGAGCTCCTGCATTGCTTGCGCCGCGTAGGTGCGGACGTCCGCCGTTGGCATGAGATCCCGCCGATCATAGCGATCCGCCTCGGCCAGACCTGGCCAATCCCCATGGACGCGTCCGCCGCGCACCGCCCCACCGGCCAGCACCATTGCGCCACCCGTCCCGTGGTCCGTCCCTGCTGTGCCGTTCAGGGCGACCGTTCGCCCAAACTCGGTCATCGCGAGCACTGCCGTGCGGCCCCAGACCGGCCCCAGCCCGAGCTTCAGTGCGATCAACGTCTCCGAGAGGCGGTCAAGCGCCCGGTCGAGACCGCGGTGCTGGGCGTTGTGCGTGTCCCACCCGTTGAGGGAAAAGGCCGCGATCCGCGTCTCGTTGCGCAGGCGACCGGCCACAAACGACGCGATGCGCAGGTGCCCGCCGGCGGCGCCCCGGCGGTGTTCCATCATGCCCGTCAGGGTAGCCGCATCGGCGTCGTCCTCGACAAGGTCCGCCGTCGGCGCGGCGTACTCGAGCGCGTCGGAAAGCGAAATCGCCGCTGTTGCAGCCTGCCCAAAGAGGGGGTCGGCCCCGTAGAGCCGTTGCAGCAAGAGCTTCGCCTGCGGGGTGATCGCCAGCCTGCTCTCTGGCGACCAGGTGGAGAAGGGCGCGTCACCCGACAGCAGCAGCATGGATGTCCGGCCGACCGCAAACGCCGTTTCGGCCTGCACGCCCGGGACGGCTTGCAAGAGCCTGTTCAGCCAGCCGTCCCCCTGGCGCTCGGCCCCCGGCACGAACCCGACCCCGGCTTCGAGCAGGTCCTGGCCGTCGAAATGGCTGCGCTTGTCGCGATACGGGGTCGAGACCGCATGGGCGGCGGCGAGTTCTCCGTCGTCCCACATCGACCGGAGCGGCGAGAGCGCGGGGTGTAGCGCATAAAAGCCGGTGGGATCTCCGACCTCGGGGGCGACAGCGCCCCGAAGCCGTGCATAGTCGGGATCCCCGACAGGACGGATCGCGTCGATCCCATCCATGCCGCCGCGCAACAGGATGACGACAAGCCGGTTGTCCCAGGGCGCCGAGGCCAGTGCCAGCGGCGTGACCCACGGGCTCGCGGCAGCCGAGCACCCGAGGGCGGCGGAGCGCAGGAGGAAGCGGCGTCGGCTCTGATCCGTCATGTCCACTCCTAGCGACGCTGGAACTCGGGGGAGAGCAGAACGAGCGCGATCCCCTCGGCGCGGGTTTCCGCCGCTTGGGCGGCAAAACGGACAGTCGGTCCCGCGAGCGGCCCGAGCGCGGTGTCGGCGAAGCCGCGGGGATCCGGGAGCGGTGTGCCAAATGCGCCCAGAAGATCGGGCAGCCGCATGGCCCAGCCGATGCGCCCGGCCAGGCCCTGCGGCGTCACCCAATGCGCTGCCGTTTCCGGCCAGCCATCCGGCCCGGTGGGGGCCTCCCACGGCTGTCCCATGTCCGCCAGCGGCCTCAGCAGGTGATGCTGCACGTCACCGGTCCTGGCTTGGGCCAACCGTGATCCATCCGGTTGCAGAGCGCGCAGACTGGTCACCACGAAATCCCACGGGGGCTTGACCTTGTCCCGCGTCCTGCGCCGCGCATCGGGATGTTCGACCAGTGCGGTGTAAACCTGTAGCAGGTCCCCATCGGTCGCAACGAAGCGCGCGGCGACATGAGCCACCAGCGCGGCCGACGGTGTGTCCGATACGAAATGTACCGCGAGTTTGCGGGCGATGTGCCGGGCGGTGTCCGGATGCCGCGCAAGATCCGCGAGCACCTGATGGATATCCTCGATCTTGGGAATGCGCCGCCCATAGCGTCGCCCGAGCACCTGCTCCGGGCCGGGCTCACCGCGGTGCGGGGCGAAGCGCAGCGTGCCGTCCTGCGGCACGATCAGTCCCGCGAGAAGCTCCGCCAACTGACGGACATCGGCTTGCGCGTAGGCACCGTCGACGCCCAGCGTGTGCAGTTCGAGCACCTCACGCGCCAGGTTTTCATTCAGGCCCCGGTCGGGGTTCTCGCGGCCCATGCGGGAGTTTGGCCCGATGGAGCTGGCTTGACCGAGGTAGAGCACCATCATCGGGTGCAGGATTGCGGCGGCCAAAAGGTCTGAGAACCGCCCGGTGACGTTCGGACGGATCGCTTCTTCAACATAGTTTTCGACGGCGTTGCGCAGGTAAAAGTGCCGGCCGACAACGGTGAAATGGTCGGCCCAGAACCGCACAAGCCGCTCGCGCATGGGGTCACGCGTCTCGACAGCGCGGGCCAGGAGCGCTCCGGTCTCGCGGGCTTTGCGCACGCGCATCGCGCGCTGATAGTCGCGCCGCGCGTCGACGGCCGCCTCCCGTGCAGCCGCAGTGGCGGCCTCCCGCCGGGCGCGGTTGAGCTGGCGCAGAGCATCACCCTGATGGGCGAGGTCGGCGAAGGGGGCGATGGGATGCGTGGCGGCTATGCGATCCGGCCCGGTCAACGGCGCCAACAACGCTTCGGCCCCGGAGCGGAACGATGGGTGGGGGCCCAGGCCGAAGCGGGCGTCGAGGAGGGCGTCTTCCAGGCTCACGCGTGTCCCGAGGTGGCAAAGCAACCCTTCCCATATAGCAACAGCGCCCCCGCGTGTTAGGGGGGCGCTGCTCCAAGGGCGTCTGCTTTCCCTTGCGGGGAGCTTAGTCGGACTCGACGACGCGGAGGGAAAGCTCGCGCAGCTGGGTGTTCGTCGGGTCAGACGGGGCGCCCATAATCAGATCTTCGGCGCGCTGGTTCATCGGGAAGAGGATGACCTCGCGGATGTTCATCTCGTCTGCGAGCAGCATCACGATCCGGTCGATGCCAGCGGCACAGCCGCCGTGAGGCGGGGCGCCATAGCGGAAGGCATTGACCATGCCGCCGAAGCGCTTGGTGACCTCGTCCGCCGGATAGCCCGCCAGTTCGAACGCCTTGAACATGATCTCGGGCTTGTGGTTCCGGATCGCGCCGGACACCAGCTCATAGCCGTTGCACGCCAGGTCATACTGGTAGCCCATAACGTCGAGCGGGTCACCGTCGAGCGCTGCGAGCCCGCCCTGGGGCATGGAGAACGGGTTGTGTTCGAAGTCGATCTTGCCGGTTTCCTCGTCCTGCTCGTAGATCGGGAAGTCGACGATCCAGGCGAAGGCGAAGCGGTCCATGTCGGAAAGGCCCAGTTCCTCGCCAATGGTGACGCGGGCCTTGGCCGCGACCTTCTCAAACG
>JBCCYI010000114.1:0-14197 GCA_039189975.1 Pseudomonadota bacterium | reverse complement strand
GAAGACCTCCTTGCCCAGCATCTTCAGGACCCCGGACTTCCCGGTGGACACGCCGCCATCGACATAGAGGATGTCGCGGAACTTGCCATCTGAGTTCAGGTCGGTCGCCAGGATCCCACGGTCCTGCGTGGTGCCGCGACCGGGCTGCGCCTCCAGCACCAGCGCGCCCGCGCCATCGCCGAAGAGCACGCAGGTGCTGCGGTCCTGCATGTCGAGGATGAGCGAGAACGTCTCCGCGCCGATCACGATCACACGCCGGGCCTGGCCCGAGACGATCAGCGCCTGCGCCGTCGTCAGCGCATAGATGAAGCCTGCGCAGACCGCTTGCACATCGAAGGCAAAGCCCGCCCCCATGCCGATATCGGCCTGGATCATGGTCGCCACGGACGGAAAGGTCAGGTCGGGCGTCGAAGTGGCCACCACCAGCGCGTCGATTTCGCGCGCATCGAGGCCAGCATCGGCCAGCGCTGCGCGGGCGGCGCGGGCCCCCAGATCCGAGGTCATCTCGTTGGGGCCGGCGAAATGCCGCCGCTCGATCCCGGAGCGGCTTCGGATCCACGCATCGGACGTGTCCAGCGTCCGTTCAAATTCGCCGTTCTCCACAATGCGTTCGGGCAGGTAATGGCCGACACCTCGCACCACGGCTCTCATTGTCATGTTCACCCGCCTCACTCGTTGCCTGGCTGCCCCGCTCGTCGCCACTACATGTCACTCCGCGCGTCGGGATACCAGTGTCAGCGGCGCGCATGGCCTTCGGGCTGTGGTGTGGCAGGGGCCCGGGCCGTCTCTTCGGCTCCAGCATCATTGGCCTGGCGCTTTTCCATCGCATCCGCGATTCGTGCGGCGATCCGGTCGTTGAAGTTGGCCTGGGCCAGTTGGAACGCGAGCTTGATCGCCGCCGATACGCCCGTGGCATCGGCAGACCCGTGCGACTTCACAATCGTGCCATTGAGGCCCAGAAACACCCCGCCATTCACCTTGCGCGGGTCGATCCGTTTGCTCAGCCGCCGCAGGGATGTGTAGGCCAGAAGCCCGGCGATCCGCGACAGGGGCGTTTGCTGGAAGGCGTCGCGCAGAAAATCCCGAATCAGGGTTGCCGTGCCCTCGGCGGTCTTGAGCGCGATATTGCCGGTGAACCCGTCCGTGACGATCACGTCGACATCGCCCGAGGGGATGTCGCCGCCCTCCACGAAGCCGACAAACTCCAGATCCGCCCAGGGTGCCGTCTCGGAGATCAGGGTATGCGCGGCCTTGAGCTCTGCGCGGCCCTTATGCTCTTCGGTGCCGAGGTTGAGGATGCCGACTTTGGGTTTGGCGACACCGAGGCCGTTGCGCGCGTAGGAGGCGCCCATCAGCGCGTATTGCAAAAGATCCTCGGCATCGGCGCGAATGTCGGCGCCCACGTCGAGCATGACGGAGAACCCGGCCGGAGAGCGGGACGGCCAGAGGCATGCAATAGCCGGGCGGTTCACCCCCGGCAGCTTGCGCAGCCGCACCATCGACAATGCCATCAGCGCACCCGTGTTGCCGCAGGACACCGCCACCGTGGCCTCGCCCTGCCGCACGCTGTCGATGGCCGACCACATCGACGAGCCGCGTCCGTTACGCATCACGCTCGACGGCTTTTCATGCATTGTCACGATGCCGTCGGCGTGGCGGATCACGCAGCGGTCGCTCAGCTGCCGCTTGGCCACAAGCGGGCCAAGCTCCTCCGCGCGGCCATGCAAAATGAAGCCGACGTCCGGGTTCTTGTGGGCGGATTTCGCGAGCCCGCCAACGATCGCCGCGGGCCCCTCGTCGCCCCCCATCGCATCCACACTGATGACGATCTTACCCGCCAATTCGGCAGGAAGAGCCTTGGTCGTCTCAGCCTGTGGGATGTGATCCATCAACCGTGGGGGGCATGGGTGGCGCGTTATGCGGCTTCGTCGTCGATGTCGATCTCGTCGACCATCGCCACAACCTCACGGTCCGCGTAGTGGCCGCAGGCCGGGCAGACGTGATGCGGGCGCTTGAGCTCGCCGCAATTGGGGCATTCCGCCGGGTTACTCGCGACCAGCGCATCGTGAGCGCGGCGCATATTGCGGCGGGACTTCGTGACCTTGTTCTGAGGGACAGCCATGTCTCAACCTCGGGTTTGGGCCGGGAACGCGGCTGCGCTGGCCCGGGAAACTTACATTGCGTCACCGCGCAATGCTACGGTGCGCGGCATCATCCGGCAAGCGGGAAGCGGCGAAGGCGCTTGCGCAGCAAGCAACACGCACCGTTCGAGCCCTGTCGAGATGAGCGCGCCGGATACGCGATGAACCGGCCCCACGCAAGCAAAAAGAACGAAGCGCGCACGGCTTTGGCCGGGCCGCGATGATCGCGCAATCGACGCCCGCCCCCGCACGCCCGCCCCCGCATCGGCGGGGGCGCACAGGGGCGTATTTGCTCTCAAGGGGTTGGGCGGGTGCCGCGAAAGGGCGGCGCTCAGCGCGGGCGGACGCAGCCTCCGGACATCGACGCGAGGTGATGGGCGCGTTGCGCCGGCGCGCTACTCTTTCAACGTGCGTTTGAGCCCTTCCAACGCTGCAAATGGCGACGTCCGGCTCTCTTCATCGTCGAGCGGAGCCGCGCCGGGGGGCGTGGCACGCAGCTCGAACGGCGTCTCGTCCTCGGGCATCTGAGCGCGGGGAAAGTCGGGGATCGCGAGGGCCAGCGTCTCCTCGGCGAGGGCGGCAAGGTCGAGGACGTCGGGCAGGGGATCCTGCGTTTCATCCTCTGGCATCTCCGCCTCGCCCTCGCGCGGGGCATGGAAATCCTTGGTGAAGAGGCGCTCCACCGGCTCCTCGATCCGCGTCGTGACAGGGTCGAGCGTCACCGAGCAGGGCTGTACCACCGTCGCACCGAGCTTCGCCACCAAGTGCCAGTCCGCACGGCCAGCGGGCGTCAACGTCCCTTCCAGGCGCACCTTGCGCAGCGCGCTCAGCGCCAGCCGTGCCTTGATCTCGGCCACCTCGGCGGGCTCCGGCACGTAGCGAAAGGGCGTGGGGACATCCCTGCGCAGCTTTCTCAGGGTCAGGTGGCTGCGGGCTTCTTGGGGCGTGGCATCGGGCATGGTCAGGCTCTTGTGAGGCACGAGGACGGCGGGGCAAGCGGGTGCGCCGTGGGCCTGGCAGCGCTCCGGGCGAACGGATTGATCACAGCCCTGAACGACGTCGCGACAGGCCTTCGGCGTTGCTTGCGGCAGCCCGCGCCGTTGGTATAACGGGCGCTGAGGACGGCGTGCCGAGGTTTGGCTGCCCGGTCAAGCCCCGTCGCAGCGGTGGATCGGCACGCCGCCGCTTTCTGCGCATCGGCGTGGCGTAAAGAACAAGACGGGACGGGCGATGGACCGAGGCCGGATCAAGTCAGTGGGTGCGGAAGGGTCCGCAGAGTGCGGTGCGCTGCCCATGCGGCCGCGCGGCAGAGCGCTGATTCGCATCGTAATAGCGGGTGGGATTGTCGGCGCGCTGACGGCCTGCGCGCCGCAGGTGCGCAACCATGGATACGTGCCGACGTCGGAGGAGCTCTCCGAGATCGTTGTCGGTGTCGACACCCGCGCGTCGGTGGAGGAAACCGTGGGCACCCCGTCGGCCGCGGGCGTGCTTGATGATGCGGGCTACTTCTATGTGCGCCAGCAGGTCCGGCAATACGGATGGCGCGAGCCGGAAGTGATCTCGCGCGAGATCGTGGCGATCTCCTTTGACACGGCGGGCGTTGTCAGCAACGTGGAGCGGTTCGGGCTCGAGGATGGGAACGTCGTCGCCTTGTCACGGCGCACCACGGAGACGAATGTGCAGAGCGTCGGCTTTCTGCGTCAGCTGCTGGGCAACGTCGGCGCAATCAATACAGGCGGGCTGACCGGCGGGCCTTAGACAGGCTGATGTTGGGCCGTCGCGCGCGCCTCCGCCACGCGCCGATCGTAGGCGCCAATCGTACGGCACGCGCTATGGCTCTTTCGCGACACCGATCGCTTGGCATGCCTGGATCGAACCGACTTGCCGCGCGCTGGCCCTTATGACGGGCCGGGTTGTGACAGAGCACGCGAGTGGGACCACAATGGTGGCCATACGCGCGCCGCGCATCGCCGGAGATCGGGCGGCCGATCCGGGTGGGGCGTGGCGCGCGGGCGACGGACTAGCCTTCTGGTTCGAACTTTAGCGCGACGCCGTTGATGCAATAGCGCAGTCCGGTGGGCGCGGGGCCATCGGGGAAGACATGTCCAAGATGGCCATCGCACCGGTCGCAATGCACCTCCGTGCGGCGCATGAACCAGGACGTGTCGACGCTCTCGCCCACCGGGGCGCCGTCAATCGGTGCGTAAAAGCTGGGCCAGCCGGTGCCGCTTTCGAATTTCGTGGTCTGATCGAAAAGTGGCGTCCCGCAGCCCGCACAGCAGAAAGCGCCGGGTGCCTTAGGAAAGTCGTCATGGGTGCCCGCACGCTCCGTGCCGTGCTTGCGCATCACCTTGAACCCCAGATCGCCAAGGTGCACGCGCCAGGCATCGTCCGATTTGGAGACTTTGGCCGGGGGCATCGTGGTGTCATGGTCCTTCATGGGGTCCTCTCCTCTTATGGCTTGGGCGTCCTGCCGCGTCTTGCGACGGGGCAGGGAGCCGGGCATAGCGTAAGATATGCACGTGGCGCTCTCCGCCAAGGGGGTGAGAGCGTCGCAGCCGGGGCGCCGGGCAATCCGGGCTGCGGCGCCTTGAAGCGCAGATGAGGGAGCGCGGACGGATGCCGTGTTTGCACTTGGGTCGTTATCGGGCGCGGCGGGCCGACAGCGCAGCGGATCTGCGCGCGGCTCTTGATCTGCGCGCGCGCTGCTTTCGCGACGGGGCCGCGGACGAGGACGTTTTCGACGCGCGCTTCCAGCACGTTCTGATCGAGGACGGGTCCTCCGGGCGGTTGCTGGGCACGTACCGGGCGCTGCTCTTGGCGAACGGATCCGAACTGGGGCGCAGCTACGCGGCGCAATTTTACGGCTTGGGCGCGCTGAGCCGGTACCGGGCACCGATGCTGGAAGTGGGGCGCTTTTGCCTCGCGCCCGAGCGCCGCGACGCGGATCTGGTGCGGATTGCATGGGGCGCGCTGACGCGGCAGGTCGACGCGTTGGAGGTGGGGATGCTCTTCGGGTGTTCGTCCTTTGCGGGAACGGACCCGGCTGTGCATCGCGATACGTTTGCCCTGCTCCATGCGCGGCATCGGGCGCCGCGGGCCTGGCGCCCCGCCGTCAAGGCGCCCGACGTGGTGCAGCTGGACGGGGCGACAGTGGCGACGGACGCGCGCCGGGTAGCGGCGCAGCTGCCGCCGCTGTTGCGCAGCTATCTGGCGATGGGGGGCTGGGTGTCGGACCACGCTGTGCGGGACCATGACCTGGGGACGTTGCATGTCTTCACCGGCCTTGAGATCGCGTCAATCCCGCCGGCGCGGGCGCGGGCGCTGCGCCTTGTGGCGGGGTAGGGGGTGTCGTGCGGCCGGGGTCGGCGGACCTCGTGCTGCGCACATCGGCCCACCCACCCGGGCCATCCCTTTTGCGCGCGGCGGTGGTGCTGGTCCATCCGGGCGATGGAGGAGCCCGTTGCGGAACGCGGCGCAGCCCTTGCAGACGGCGCAGGCGGGCGTTAGCTCGCGCGCATGTCACGCGCGCCTCTCTTGCAATTGTCGGATGTGACGCTCGGGTTCGGAGCCGAGCGTCTTTTTGCGGATCTCGATCTCGTCGTCCAGGCCGGGGATCGGGTAGCGCTCGTCGGGCGCAATGGCTCGGGGAAATCCACGCTGATGCGGGTGATGGCGGGGCTGGTGGAGCCGGACGGCGGCGCGCGCGTCCTGCCCGCCGGGCTCTCCGTGGGGTACATGGAGCAAGATCCCGACCTGTCGGCGCATGCCACGCTCGGGGACTTCGCCGCCGCAAGCCTGGGGCCCGCGCAGGCCTGGCGCGTTGAAGCCGCCGCCGAGGGGCTGGGGTTGCAGCTTGAGGCCGACCCGGCCTCCGCATCGGGTGGGGAGCGGCGCCGGGCCGCCCTTGCCCGTCTGCTGGCCGAGGACCCGGACCTGATGCTCCTCGACGAGCCGACCAACCACCTCGACATCAACGCCATCGCCTGGCTCGAGCAGCGGCTGGCCCAAACGGCGCGCGCGTTTGTGCTGATCAGCCACGACCGGGCGTTTCTGACGCGGCTCAGCCGGGCGACGCTTTGGCTCGACAGGAGTGTTGTGCGCCGTCACGAGGCCGGCTTCGACAGGTTCGAAGCCTGGCGCGACGCCGTCTGGGCGGAGGAGGACCTCGCCACGCACAAGCTCGAGCGCAAGATCAAGGCCGAAGCCCGGTGGGCCGTCGAGGGCATCAGCGCGCGCCGCAAGCGCAACCAGGGCCGTTTGCGCAAACTCGCGGACATGCGCGCCGACCGTGCCGCGCAGATCCAGCGCGCTGGTACGGCGGCCATGGCGTTTGGCGCTGCCAAGGCGAGCGGCAAGCTGGTGGTGGAGGCGCGGGGGCTGGGCAAGTCCTTTGGCGATCGCGCGATCCTGCGGGACTTCTCGCTGCGTGTGGCGCGGGGGGAGCGACTGGCGCTGGTCGGCCCGAACGGGTCTGGCAAGACCACCGTGCTGAACATGCTCACGGGCGAGATGGCGCCGGATGCCGGCGAGATCCGCTTCGGCGCAAACCTCGACATCGCCGTCTTCGATCAGGCCCGCGCGCAGCTCGACCCGGACGCGACACTGTGGGAAAGCCTCACAGGGGATCCGGCGATGCGGATCTCGGGCAAAGCGGATCAGGTCATGGTGCGCGGCACGCCGCGGCATGTCGTGAGTTACCTCAAGGATTTCCTTTTCACCGACGACCAGGCCCGCGCGCCGGTCCGCGCGCTCTCGGGCGGCGAACGGGCGCGCCTGCTGCTGGCGCGGCTGATGGCGCAGCCCGCCAACGTGCTCGTGCTCGACGAGCCGACGAACGACCTCGATATCGAAACGCTCGACCTGCTGCAGGAGTTGGTGTCGGACTTCGACGGGACGGTGATCCTCGTCAGCCATGACAGGGACTTCCTTGACCGGACGGCCACCACCACGATCGCGCTGGCCGGCGACGGACGTGCAGTGGTCTATGCCGGGGGGTGGTCTGACATGCAGGCCCAGCGCAAGGCCGCCGGGCTCGCGCCATTCGGGGCCGCGCCTGCAGCCGAGGCGCGCCGGGACGTGCGCAAGCCCGAGCCCGACAAGACCGAGCGCGCCGAGGCGTCCGTGGCCAAGGCATCACCGGCCGGGCTGACCTTCACGGAAAAGCACCGGCTCAAGGCGCTTCCGGCCGAGATAGAACGGCTGGAGGCCGAGATCGGCAAGCTCGAAGAGCTGCTGGCGGATCCCGATCTCTATTCCGCCTCGCCGGTCAAGTTCGGCAAGGCGACAGAGGCGCTGGCCGAGCGTCAGGCCCGCCTGAGCGCTGCGGAAGACGAGTGGCTCTCGCTTGAGGAGCGCGCGTCCGAGTGACGGGCCGTCGGTCGCGGCCGCAAGGGGCTTAAGGGGCCGTTGGCGCAGCCGCATCGGCGGGCGGTCAGAGTGGGCCTCGCCCCGGTCCTGCACCGGCGTGAGATGTGGGGCGTGAGATGCCGGGCGCGACAGGTTTGCGACGTACAGGAGGCGGGCGCATCGCCCGCGGCAGCCGACGGAGCACGCTGTAAGAGCGCCCCGCTGCCCATGGGTACAAGGCAGCGCCGGGCGTTCCCGCGCCGCGCTATCGGATCAGCGTCATGCGGCCATCCCCGATACGCACCTCGGCGAATCGGTCAAGATACGTCATTCCGAGAAGAGAGCCATCCATCGACCCGCCGTTGACCAGAGCCGGGACGCGCATGTCCGCAATCGCGCCGACGCGCACTTCGTCGAGCAGGATGCGGGCGGTGCTGACGATGCCATTGGCTGTTTGTGCGGCGCCGACGAAGGCGAGATCCTGCGTGTCGATCCCGGCGCGCTCGGCGTCCCGCTCGGACAGCACAATGTCGCTCGCGCCGGTGTCGACGACAAACCGAATGGGGGTGCCATTGACTTCGAGCGTCATATGATAGTGCCCGTTGGCGGAGCGCGGGATCTCGACCCGCCCCTCCTCGGTGAAGACCGCTTGCCGCGTCATGACAGACCCTTGCAGGTCAGACCAAAGCCCATAGGCCGCGATCACGCCGATGAAGATCAGCGCCCAAAGCCCCATGTGTCGTAAGGTGCGGCCAAGCGCTCGACGGTGGGAGAGAAAGAAGTAGCCCCCGATCACGCTGCCAAGCAGGGTCAGGTAGATCAGGGACGCGGTCTGCTCTGCGGTCATGGCGGCTCGTAAGTCCGGTGTATGCGATGCTCTGTTTCTGAAATAGGGGCAGCTGCGACGTTTTGCCAGCCCCTTGGCCGCTAGAGCGGGCTGCCCATGTCCGTCGTCGTGCGCGGCAACCTGCCGGAGCGCTGAGGGGCGCGGGACGTGGTGCGGCCGGGCTCGTGTCATGGGCTGCGCCGAGCGGGCAGAGCGACGGCGCTGTTCGGACGGGACGTGCGCTATCCTGAGGTGGACGTGGTGGCGATCAGGCCCGCGCCGGCCATCCCGTCCAGCACGAACTGGATCGAGAGCGCCGCCAGGAGCATGCCCAGAAGCCGGGTGACGACGAGAATGCCGGTGTGCCCCAGCGCGCGTTCAAGAAGATCTGCGGCGAGAAACAGCAACAGGACGAGCGCCAGGACTGCGATCATGGCGCCGTGGAGCAGGGCGAGATGCGCAAGGCTCTGGCCCCAGGTGAGTGTCGCCGGCGCCTGTCCTGCCATCAGGATCATCGAGGCGATAGCGCCCGGGCCCGCGATCAACGGGATTGCGAGGGGAAAGACGGAGGGGTCGGGATGGGCCTCGTCGCCCTGGGTTTTCTCCTGCCGCCGTTGGGTGCGTCGCTCAAAGAGCATGTCGAGCGCGGTGAGAAAGAGCAGCAGACCGCCCGCGATCTGGAAGGCAGGCATCGAGATGCCGACAAACGCGAGAACCGCCTCGCCGGCCACGCCAAAGAGTGTCAGCAAGCCGAAGGCGATCAGGCAAGCGCGCAGGGCGATCGCGCGCCGTCGCGCCCCCGTCATGCCCTGCGTGAGGGCAACAAAGAGGGGCGCCATTCCGATCGGGTCGATCACAACGAAGAGCGTGACAAGGGCGGAGAGCAGAAAGCCGAGGTCCATGGGGGCCGGTTACCGCCCGGCGCCCGGCGGCACAAGACTGCGGTCCGGATGGCGGGCGACAGAGGGTGGAAGTGACCGAGTGACTGGGCGACGCGGCGCTGCGGCATGTGGCGAAAGAGGCGGGCTGCGCCGGGCCTGCGCGGACCTCGTGCTGCGCACTGCGGCCCGCCCGCCCCGGCATCCCTTAAGGTGCCTGGCGCAACCGTCTAGGGTGTGTGATCCCCGTGGTGTGATGGGGCGATCCGTTCGTCGGACTGGACGGGCGCGCTCGGGGACAAATACGTCGCGGGTGCGCCGCGACCCCGTTGACGGCGGGCGTAGGCAGGTCGTCGCCGAGAGGGGCGCAGGTGGTCAGAGCAGCCATCCGTTGGCCGTTAGGCGATGGCATTGCACGCGCTGCGAGGCGCACCCGTCGACCGCGAAGGTGAGCCGGACGCTTGGGGGTAAGGCGGGTCAAGGAAGCGATCCGGTGGATCGTTTTCCCGACGAACGCCCAAGGCGTTGGCGACGGGACGATGGGGCGACAGGGCGGAAGCGTCAGACGGTCGAGGCGTGTGAGACCGGACCAAGGCAGCCGCGCCCAACCGTTCCCAGCGAGGACGAAGAGACCGTCGGCGTGGCGGTCCGCCGCCACACGCCGTTCCCGCTCCAATACGGCCGCTATGCCGCGCAGCCCACGATCCCGCATCTCACACGGTCTTTCTTGCAGGGATGTTTCCAGCGATGCGCCCTGGTGCGCCTTTGGCCCGAACGACAACGGCAGACAATGGCGAGTGCATCTCTCGCCTTCAGGACAGGGACGGCGGCACGCCCAAGAGACCGCGTTTCAGGCGGTGCGCCCTTGCCGGCGCCATCGGTTCGCGCCCAATGGCGCGCCTATCGGCGCCTGTTACATCCGCGGCCCCGCAGGCGCATGCCAGCCGTCGCCGAGAGGGGGCTCCAGTTCACCGAGCCGCCGCGGAACCGGAACACGTTCTACGCCCGGCCCAGGCGGTTTGACGTCTTTGGGGCTTACGCGGCGCCGCCGGGGTCACGCTCCCCTCTAACGCTGCGAGAGCGCGCCTAAGTCTGCCGTCGGTCCGAGGACGATGGCGCGCGGCATGGACCAATGGCTGACCATACCGGGCCTCCCATGGCGTTTGGAGGGCCGGACAGTAGTCTCGTGGACCGGTATCCCGACAAACGGCCGCCTCTCAGCGCATGCACCGCACCTTCAAGGACGGTGGAGGCGTTAAGCGCTTGATCCGGTCGATCAATTGTAGCCGGACCCTCCAACGAGACTGCTACGACAGCCACGAACACGTGCGCGGCCGCCGCGCCGACATTCTCTTGCGTCGGGGGGACCGATCCCTGCTCCCTCCTCACCGACACCGACACCGACACCGACACCCACACCGACGTCCCCGATTTAAAGACGCGCAACGGCCGCGCGCCATACGCGCACAACTGTACACTCCGGACTTCAGACCCGGATCGCATCATCGTTCACCCGATCCACCAAAGGCCGGGACAAACAGATAGGGGCCAGAGTCTGGAGCAGGGTCGCGGGCGGGGTAGGGACCGAGTCGCGGGTGGGGTAGGGGCCAAGCGCCCGGCGCGGTGCTTGGGTCTTTGCTTGTGTGGCTAAGCTCAGAGGACGCGAAGACGGACCTGCTTCAGCGCGGTAGGCTTTCGGAAACCGTCTCGGCCGCCTCAAGCTTCTCAGCGGCTTTGACCCAGAGGCCTTCCGCCCTGTCCAGAGCGTCCATCACTTCGGCGTATTTGGCCTGCCAGACTTCGCGCTTGGGCGCCATATCCTCCTCATAGACGCGCGGGTCTCCAAGGCGGCGGGCCAGTTCGTCACGCATCTCCTCGAGTTTTTCCATGCGGGCCTCGCACTTGCGGACCTCCGCTCTGAGATCCTTGATGTCATCGAGGCTGACGCGCTTGGGTGCGCGGGGCTTTCCGGAGCTCTTCGCGTTGGGTGCATCACCGCCGAGCAGCATCGCGCGGTAGCTCTCCAGATCTCCGTCATAGGCCGCAACCCGACCGTTTCGGACCAGCCACAACCGGTCTGCCACGAGTGAGAGCAGGTGCATGTCGTGGCTCACGAGCACCACTGCGCCGGTATAGGCGTTCAGCGCCTCCACGAGCGCCTCCCGGCTCTCGATGTCGAGGTGGTTTGTGGGCTCGTCGAGGATCAGCAGATGAGGCGCGTCGAGCGTTGACAAGAGCAGGGACAGCCGCGCCTTTTGCCCGCCCGAGAGGCGGCCGACCTCAGTCTCCGCCTGGGCCGCGCCGAGACCGAACCCGGCCAGGCGCGACCGGTGACGTGTCGGCGCTTCGGCGGGGCGCGCGCGGCGGAGATGGTCGAGCGGGGTTTCGTCGACGAAGAGCTCGTCGACCTGATGCTGCGCAAAGTACCCCACACGGAGCTTGCCCGCGCGGGTCACCCGCCCGCCCATGGCCGCAAGCCGGTCAGAGAGGAGCTTGGCAAGGGTCGATTTGCCCTCGCCATTGCGCCCCAAGAGGGCGATCCGGTCATCCTGGTCGATCCGAAGATCGAGCTTGGCCAGGACGGCCCGATCGCCATACCCGACAGACGCGCTCTGCGTGGCGACGATCGGGGGAGCGAGCTCCTCGGGCTCGGGGAAGGTGAACGCGCGCAGGGCAGCTTCCTGCGGGGTGGTGATGGGCTGCATCTTCTCGATCATCTTGAGGCGGGATTGGGCCTGGCGCGCCTTCGACGCCTTGTAGCGAAACCGGTCGACATAGCTTTGCAGGTGCGCCCGCCGGGCCTCCTGCTTCTTGGCCTCCGCCGCCGCAACTGCCAGCCGGGCCGCCCGGGTGGCTGCGAAGGTGTCGTAGGGGCCCTGGTATAGGGTAAGCGCCCGGTCTTCGAGATGCAGGATATGGCCCACCGCGCGGTTCAGGAGACCCCGATCGTGCGAGATGACAAGCACCGTATGGGGATAGCGCGCAAGATACGCCTCAAGCCACAGCGCCCCTTCAAGGTCGAGGTAGTTTGTCGGCTCATCGAGAAGCAACAGGTCCGGCGCTGCAAAGAGAACGCCCGCCAGCGCCACGCGCATCCGCCATCCGCCCGAAAACGCCGAGCAGGGCATCGCCTGTTCAGTGGCGGTAAACCCGAGGCCGCGCAGGATCGCCGATGCGCGGGCTTCGGCCGACCAGGCGTCGATGTCGGCAAGCCGCGTCTGGATCTCCGCGATGCGGGTCGGGTCTGTGGCGTGCTCGGTCTCCGCCAGCAGGGCGGCGCGTTCGCTGTCAGCCTCCAGCACCGTGTCAAGCAGGGAGGTCTCACTGCCGGGCACTTCCTGGTCCACCCCGCCGATCCGGGCACGGGCCGGGACTTCGATCCGCCCACCCTCAAGCGCCAGCTCGCCGCGGATCAGACGAAAAAGGGTCGTCTTGCCAGCGCCGTTACGCCCCACAAGGCCCACCTTGTGCCCGGCCGGCAGCACGGCGCTTGCGCCCTGAAAAAGTGGCCGTCCGGCGATGGCGTAAGAGATGTCGTCGATCCGCAGCATGGCCCGCCTCAGACACTTGTGCGGGCCAGCTGTCAATGTGTTCCTCGGCGCAAGGGGCGGTGGCGGACCGTGCCCAGCAACCGGCGCGGCCACGGCCGCTCGCCAGCACCACGCGCCACGACCGCGCCGCGGGGCGCTCGCCCTACCCGTGGCGGCCCCCTTGGGCAGGCCCAGCGCCACGAGGCTCCGCACAAACGGGCGGCAGGCCTCACCTCATTGGCCCCTTGCGGCCGCTAGTATCCGGTGAGCGCTTCCACCTTCTTGGCCCAGGCGGGGCGGCGCGTCATCTCCGCCAGCGACACATCCGGCGCATGGCGCCCCCCCAGCTGCAGCGTGCGCGCCTTGAGGTCTTCGATCGCGTCAGCCGAGTTGGCCGACAGGGTTCGCGCCGGGATGGGCCGCCCGATGGTGATCCGGTACGGCTGTCGGCTTTTGTTGAGGGTCTCGTGAAAGAGCGTGATGTCGCGCAAGGACGGGTGCAACAGATCGAATAGGTAGAAGAGCGCAGAATTGCGTGCCCGGATGTTCACCGGGATGACGTCCAGGTCGAACTTCCGCGCGATCATCGCCGCGGAGGCCATCCAGGGCCGCTCATGCAGACGCAATCCACGCCGTTTGGCAAGCCGCCCTGATGGAAAGATGACGCCCAGACGGCCCGCGTCGATCGCGCGTCTGGTGTAGGCCATGGTCTCGCGTGTCTTGCCATGGGTGCGCTTGTCCACCCGCCATTCGACCGGCGCGATCATGCTCTCAAATTGCGGCAGCACCCGCAGGATGTCCGAGTTGGCGTAGACGAACGAATCCGTTCGTCGCGCACGGATCGCATCCCAAAGGACGATCCCGTCCGCAATGCCCGTGGGGTGATTGGCCACGATGAGCGCAGGTCCCGTGCGCGGCAGGCGTTCGACCCCCGTCACCTCGACCTCACGGCAGATGATCTCCGCCAAGCGCGCCATGATCTCCGGTGTCGGCAGATCGCGAAACGCTTCTCCGAGAGCGATGGTGCGGTCATAATCCAGCGCCCGGTCCAGAACGAAGCGTGCCAGGCGCGAACCCGGGTCCGTGCGAAAAAGCCAGGCAGCACGCTCGGCGATCAAGGGGTCGATTCGGTCTCTCATGGGCCCACCCACCATGCTCTCATGACAGAGCAACGACAGTTTAGCAGCACCGACCGCCCGTTGCATCCCCCGCCGTTTTGCAGGTGTCCCGGTCCGCGGCAAGGTTCCGCGGATGGCGGTGGCCGGAAGCGCGACCGCCGGCCGCGGCAGCAGCCGGCCCCCGTTCGCGCCGAAGTCAGTCTCCCAGAATGCGGGTGACCATCTCCGTGCTGTCCAGACTGAGGCCCGGGGTCTCGGCGATGCGGGCCTTCACATCTGACGAAAAATACAGCACGACCATGGCACCCATCGCAGTAATAATCCCAAGAATACCAATGGATTGTTTGCGGTTGAG
>JBCCYI010000113.1:0-14207 GCA_039189975.1 Pseudomonadota bacterium | reverse complement strand
GGCCGGTTTGATTTCGCAACGTCAGTTTTCTATAATGACACAAAGGACGAGCACCTTCAGGTCTTTGATCTGGCCACATTCCAATCGGTCATCGAAAATGCCGATACCGAGAGCTATGGCTTTGAACTGGAGGCGGGGTATCAGGCGACGGACGCCTGGCGATTGGAAGGCGCGCTGGCGTTGCTCGAAGCTGAGATCACACGTTCGAATGATCCAACTGTATCTGTCGGAAATGATGTGCCTTTTGCGCCATCCCTTTCTCTTGGCCTTGCGGTCGAGTACGCCAGCGATTTGACGCTTTTTAACAAGGCGGGCGAATTCTCAGCGCGGGCGGAGTACCAATATGTCGGGGAAAGGCAGATCGATCCGCAAAATCGCGATGTTCTGGACAGCTACGGAATCGTGAACTTGCGCTTCGGCTGGCAGCACAATTCCACTCAGATCTATGCCTTTGCCGATAACGTTTTTGACGAGACATATGCCGAGAGCGGGTTCGTCTTTGGCAATTCGCCATCAGGAGATCTGGTGTCAATCGGGGTGCCGGGACAGTCGCGGCGTATTGGCTTGGGGGTAGATATGACGTTCTAGATCTCCATGCGCTCGTCTTTTTGTAAGGGCCATGAGCGGAGCAGTGCCAGTTGCTTGGATACTATCCGACAGATCTCGCTAGGGCCATGCTATGGAATGTGTGCTCTTGGTACTCTGAAATTGGATGCACCGGTCCTCCCCTAAGAGGGGTCGGCGCAAATTCCAATAGGTGCCCCGCCAGAGAACGCTTTTGAGAGCAACGCAAGTCGGTGACTCAAGGGGAATAGGAGCACATTATGGCTGTTTCCACAGATCCGCAAATCAAGTCCGCCGAAAGTGGCGCAATCACCGGAGCTGTTTGGGAACATGCAGACGCCAAAGGTGCTATGGGCGGGAATGTGCTGGCGGTCATTTGGAGCATGATCGCCAAGTACCAGACCCGTATGTGGGTCGCGGTGGGTCTGGGTGTCTGCTCGGCGTTGCTGCTGATCGTCCCGCCGTTCGCGGCTGCTGGGATCACCGGCGCCCTTCTCGACGATGCAACCGGTGCAGCGCTGATCTGGGCAGCCGTCCTATTGGGGGCGGGCGTGGGCTCAACCGTGCTTTTCGGGTTGTCGACAACCGTGTCTCACTACATTGCCGCGGACGTGCAGCGTGACCAACGCGAAGCCCTGGGGGACAAGCTGGGCCGCGTGCCGCTTGGGGTCTTTGCCCGGATTTCGCCGGTCGAGCTCCGTCAGCTCCTGGTCGATGACGTGGAAAAGATCGAGGATGGCATCGCCCATCTTATCCCGGAGACAACGGCGGCGTTCGTCGGCCCGGGTGCGCTCTTTCTTGCGATGATGGTGGTGGATTGGCGTCTGGGCCTGGCCGCATCGCTGCCCACCGTGGCAGGCTTCATGGTCATGAATTACATCATGAGACAGGGTGTTGCGCCCACCAACGCCTTCAACGCCGCGCAGGCCGAGATTGCGGCCACCATGGGCGAAGTCGTCCGGGCCATTCCCGTCGTCAAAACCTTCAACGAGGGCGATGCGGCCCTGACGCGTGCCAAGGCAGCGGTCAGCCGCTTTCAGGCCATCGTGGACAATTACATCACTTGGGCGGTTGTGCCGTCGAACTGGTTCTTTCTCTTGGCGACGTCGAACCTTGTTCTGGTCACGCCGCTGTCGATCTGGCTGATGGGGCGCGGGGCTGTTGGCTTGCCGGACGTGATCTTCTTTCATCTCGGCGCCATGTCGATGGCGCTCCTGATCTCCGGCATGTTTGGCATCACAACCCGTTTGCGTCTGCAGGAGGGTGTTGTTGCACGTTGGTTTGCGATGCAGGGCCAGCCTGATCTGCCGCAGGTGCGCGACGGGCCGGAGCCCGCAGGGGCCGATGTACGCTTTGACGCCGTACGCTTTGGGTATGGCGATGCGACGGTGATCCACGATCTGACCCTCGACGTGCCCGCCCGCACGTCGCTGGCTCTGGTTGGGCCCAGCGGCTCGGGCAAGTCCACGCTGGCGCGGCTGCTTGCCCGCTTCTGGGACGTCGAGGCAGGGAAGATCACGGTGGGTGGCGTGGATCTGCGCGAAATGGCGCCGGATGTGCTGGCGCGACATGTGTCCTTCGTCTTTCAGGATGTGTTTCTCTTCAGCCGCTCGGTGCGCGATAACCTTGCCATCGGCAACCCGGACGCGACCGACGCGCAGATCGTGGCCGCCGCCAAGGCCGCGCAGGCCCACGACTTCGTGGCGGGCCTGCCGGATGGGTATGACACCGTGATCGGCGCCAAGCTCGGGCTGTCGATGGGTCAGAAGCAGCGCTTGGCCATCGCCCGGGCGATCCTGCGGGACGCACCGGTGCTGGTCCTGGATGAGGCCACAGCCTTTGCCGACCCGGAAAACGAGCGAGAGGTGCAACGCGCATTGTCGGCCCTGACACGTGACAAGACGCTCGTTGTCATCGCCCATCGCTTGTCGACCATCCGGCACGCCGATTGCATCGCCTTCATCGACCGGGGGCGCGTCGCCGAATGCGGCACCCACGACGCCCTCATGGCCAAAGATGGCGCCTATGCTGCGCAATGGCGCTCCCACTCGGCGGCGCGCTCCTTCACGCTGAGAAACTGACATGCGGGATCTGTTGTTTACCGCAAGCCTTCCTAAGGATATGCGTCGCCGCTTCGACTGGGCTGTCTGGATCAAGCTGTTCGATGGCGTGCTCGCCGGTCTGATCGCCCTCGTCGCGTTTGGGGCCGTCAGTCTTGCAGCAGGCGGCGCCGCGGACACAAGGCTGATCCTTGCCTTGATCGTCACAACGCTCCTGCTCGTGGTCGCACGCTATGTTGCCGGGGCCGTTGCGATGCGGTGGCTCTATACCGGTGCGTTTCAGGCCGGCATGTACCTGCGCCATACCCTTTTGCGGCACCTGGTCCGCTTGCCGCTCAGCGCGTTCTACAAGCTGCATGCGGGAAAGGTGGCGCAAACCCTCTCCGAGGATATGACTTGGCTCGAAAACCAGATCGCGTTCTTTGGTCCGACAGCCCGGGCCGAAGCGGCCACGATCCTCGTGCTGCTCATGGGCGCTGCGGTTCTGCACTGGCCTGCGGCGTTGGCGGCGCTGGGGTTCTGGGCGCTTGGTATGATCACCCTGCGCAAACTCGCCCGGACACTCGCGGTCGGGCTGCGTTTTCGGTCCGACGGTATGGCCGAGGCGGCGCGGCACTTCATGGAGTACGCGGAAGGCATCCAGGTCGTACGCGCCTTCGGTGACAAGGGGGATGCCCGCCGCGCCTATTCGACGTGGATCAATGTTATGCGCGACGGCTTTCGCAAGGGGATCGCGCGCAACACGCCCCTTGCGGCTACGGCTCTTGGCTTGGCGATGATGTCGGTCGGGGTGGGCGCCGTCGCCGCCATTGTAACGCGTCCGGAGGAGGGCGCCGCGCGCGTCGCTTGCGCCATCGGTGTGCTGACGGCCGCGCTCATTCCGGCACGCGCGATCATTGCCGGGGCCGGCGTAAAGGAACTGGCCCGGGTCGCCCAAGACAACGTCTCAGAGATCTTGGGGCTGCCGGAGGTCGGCGATGGCGATGTGGAGGCGCGCAAGGGCCCGGCGCGTCTCGCTTTTGAAGATGTCTCTTTCTCCTACCAGGAGGGCGACATGACGCTGCAGGACATCGGCTTTACCGCAGAGCCAGGCACGATAACTGCCATCGTCGGGCCCTCCGGGTCGGGCAAAACAACCCTGGCCAACTTGATGCTGCGCTTCTGGGACCCCGATCGTGGGCGGATTCTGTTGAACGGACGCGACGTGCGGGACTACAGCATGCGTAGTTTCGCCAACCGCTTTGCCCCCGTCTTTCAGGAGACGATGCTGCTGCGCGATACGGTCGAAGCAAATCTGCGCCTTGCACAGCCGGATGCCTCCCGTGACGCGATGATCGCCGCCGCGCGTGCCGCTCAAATCCATGACACCATTGAAGCCCTCCCCGAGGGCTACGCGACTAAGGTCGGCCCGGGAGGTCAGACCCTGTCGGGCGGAGAACGTCAGCGGGTCACGATCGCGCGGGCCATCCTGAAAGACGCGGATATCGTCATCCTGGACGAAGCCACCTCGGCCCTCGACCCCGAGAATGAGCGGGAGATCCAGCTTGCCTTCGAGGCGCTGGCGCAGAGGAAGACGGTCTTCGTGATTGCGCACCGGTTGTCGACGATTGTGGACGCCGACCAGATCCTGTTGCTCGACCAGGGCAGGCTGTCGGCGATCGGGACACATGAGGATCTGCTCAGAGATGCGCCTCTCTATCGCGCCCTTTGGAAAAGCCATCTCGCTATCGCTGATTGGAGGCTGTGAGGCGGTCCACTCCGTCGGCGTGAGACGGCAGAACAGCCCTTGCACGGAGGGACGTTGCGCATCGGCCGCGGGGCACGCGGCTTCGATGGGATGCGGATGGCGAGGTCTGGACCCGCCTCGGGGTCGGCCTCCTCCCGATCAAGGGACGGGGGACGTTCGGGCTCAAGACTGCCGCGAGACGCCCGCGATCGAGGTCCTCACTCTTGTCCGCTCATGCCACGGCTCTGAGCGGGCGGGATTGACTGGCGACGCCCGGCCCTCTCTCGCGGAAATCGGGCGGACCTCTAGCGGATCATCTGCGGCCTCAGCCGCATGCGAACGCGCTGTTCCTGGGGCAGATGCCTGTTGAGCCGTCTGTTGATCGCCCCCATCGAAGCTATGATGATCAACGTCAGAACGATGAAATAGAACGCCACGATGGGGTAGGGCACGAAGGGGTTGAATGTCCGGTCCGCAAAGTAACTGGCGTAGTAGAGCGCGTCGCCGCGCTGCTGAATCGCCGGAAAGCCGGAGAAGAAGACCAGCGTTGTGGCATGAAAGAGAAAGATCGCCTCGTTCGTATAGGCGGGCCAGCCCAGGCGGAGCATGGTGGGCCAGACGATACGGCGGAACCGGGCGAAGCCAGTGAGACCGTAGGCGTCAGCCGCTTCGATGTCGCCCTTGGGCACGGAGCGGAGCGCGCCGTAGAAGATCTCGGCGGAATAGGCGGATGTGTTGAGGAAGAGGACCACCAGAGCGCCAAGGGCCGCGGACGTGAACGGATCAAAGAATGGGTAGCTCTGCTTGAGCGAAAGAAAGCCGAAGTAGGCGAGGAAGAACTGGATGAAAAGCGGCGATCCACGGAAAACAAAGATGAACCATTCGGCTGGCTTGCGCAGCCAGGCACGGGGGTCGTTTTTGCCCACGGCGAGCGCTGTCGCCAGAAGGAAGCCGCTCGTGAGTGCCAGAAGGCCAAAGTAGACGTTCCAGATCAGGCCTGATCCGATAAGAACGAATTGCTCGCAGAGCGTGATGTCCGCACGGGGGAGCAGGCGCTCGCCGTAGCCGAGCGAGCGCAGAGCGTAGTCCTGGATCGTCTGGGTACAGCTCATAGGGGACGCCTCATGCGGGGGCCTTGCGCAGGTCCTCGCCACCCAGGGTGGCCTGGCCGCGCGAGAGTTTTACCGACAGGCGCGCCAGCACGATTTCGGAGACGCGGGTGAAAGCGAGGTAGAACCCCATGAGAAACAGGAAATAGTAGAGGCGCCAGTCGCCGTGGGGGTACTCGGTGAAGCGCGCGGTTTTGGACCCACCGAGCTCTCGAGCCCAGTAGACGATGTCCTCGACCCCCAGAAGGAACAACAATGGTGTGGCCTTGATCAGGATGAGCCAGAGGTTCGACAATCCGGGGAGGGCGAAGATCCACATCTGAGGCACGAGCACGCGCCAGAAGGCCTGACGCTCTGTCATGCCGTAGGCGGCCGCGGTCTCCATCTGAGCACGTGGAACGGCACGCATGGCGCCGTAGAGGACGTTGGCGGCGAAGGCGCCGAAGACGAGGGCGAAGGTGAAGACCGCGAGCGTGAAGTTATAGGCCTCGTGCCAGCTTTGGGCAGCGGTCGAGGGCGGGACTTTGGCTTGTGGACACACGAGGAAATTGGCGCCCTGGCGTACGGGCTCATCCCAATCGGCGCAGCGCAGGGAGTGGACGAGGTACTCGATCCCCTGGTCGAGCGCGATGACAAAGAAGAGAAAGAACGCGATGTCCGGCACACCGCGCACGATCGCTGTGTATCCCTTGCCGAGCCAGGCGACGGGCGGGATACGCGACCGGGAGGCGGCCGCGCCGGCAAAGCCGAAGGCAAGTGCGGTGGGGGCCGTGACCGCAAGGAGCAGGAGCACGGTTGCGAAGCTGATGTAGAAGTTCATGTGGATGCCTGTGGTCAGGTAACAGGCCATCCAGGGGATGCTGGAAAGGAGCGAGGGGTCTTCGCAGAAGGCAAACATCGGGATTATCGTCCGTCAGTACTGCTTGGAGCATGGAGGGGTGCCTCCGGCGGGGATATTTGAGGCACAATGAAGCGCGGCCGGCGAGCCTCTCCGGGGGGCGGCGGCATAAGCGTCGAGGGCGAGGCGGCGTGCGAATTAGGGCAGGGGATCAGGGGCATGGCGGGCTGGGACGCTGAGGATGGGACGAGCGGCGGGGTGTGCCCTGCCTGGGGTGGAGGCGCCCTTCTTCGGCCGCCTCCGCTGTGAGGGGCCTTGCCCTAGCCGTCGAGGTCGTAGAGCACTGCGCCTTCGCCGAACCACTTGAGGATAAGCTCATTGAGCTCGCCGGAGGCCTTCATTTCGCCGATGATGGCGTCGAAGGTTGTGCGCAGGTCGTCATCCCCTTCGCGCAGGCCCATGCCGACGCCGCCACCGAGGGCGACGTCTTCGCCGACGAAGGACATTTCGCCGTCTTCTTCAACGATCGGGACGAGGAAGTCCTTGTCGGCGAAGACGGCGTCGGCCTCGCCGCTACGGACGGCGGCGACGGTTTCGTCGGGTGTTGCGAATTCGAGGAGCGTGGCGCCCGATTCGGCGATGTAGCCAGCCTGTATCGTGTTGACCTGCGCAGCGATCACACCGCCGGTGAGGTCGGCATCGGGGTTGGTCGAGGCGAAGGCCGAAGACGCGGGTGGAATGTAATTCTGCGTGAAGTCGATCACCTCGTCGCGTTCGGACGTGATCGACATCCCCGCCATGATGGTGTCGTAATTGCCCGAGGTGAGGTTGGGGATGATCGAGTCCCAGTCGTTGGTGACCCATTCGCAGGTGAGGCTGGCGCGCTCGCACAGGATGTCGCCGAGTTCGCGCTCGATTCCGTCGACCTCGCCGTTGTCGTTGATGAAATTGTACGGGGGATAGGCGCCCTCCGTGCCCATCCGAACGACGTCCTGGGCGCTTGCAGCCCCTGCGATCAACGTGGCCGCGGCCACGAGAAGGATTTGTTTCATAGTGATCTCCCTGGTGGTTTTTTATTGGGTCTTGTGGATGTCCTGCCCGGCCTATCGGCTGTGCGACAGAAATTGCTGGAGCCGCTCCGTCTTGGGGGCACCGAAGAGCTGATCGGGCGGGCCCTCTTCCTCGATGCGGCCCTGGTGCAGGAACACGACATGGTCCGAGACATCGGCGGCCAGTCGCATATCATGCGTGACGATGAGCATCGTGCGGTTTTCGGCGGCGAGGTCCTTGATCACCTTGACGACTTCCTGCTGCAATTCGGGGTCGAGCGCGGAGGTCGGCTCGTCAAAGAGGAGTGCCTTGGGTTCCATCGCGAGGGCGCGCGCGATCGCTGCGCGCTGCTGTTGGCCACCCGAGAGCTGGGCGGGCCAGGCGTCGCATTTGTCGCCGATGCCGACCTTGGCCAAGAGCTCGCGCCCAAGGGTTTCGGCGGCCGCGCGGTCGCGACCGAGGACAGTGATCGGGGCTTCAACCACGTTGTCGAGGATCGACAGATGCGACCAGAGGTTGAACTGTTGAAAGACCATCGACAGGTTCGTCCGGATGCGCGTCAGCTGGGCGCGGTCGCCGGGGCGTCTTGCATGGCCGGTGCCGCGCCAGGCGACAGGTTCACCTTCGAAAACGATCTCACCCTGCTGGCTGTCCTCCAGGAGATTGGCACAGCGCAGAAGCGTCGATTTGCCCGACCCGGAGGATCCAATCAGCGACACCACATGCCCACGTGGGGCGATCATGTCGATGCCCTTGAGGACCTCAAGCGCCCCATAGGCTTTATGCAGACCGCGGATTTCGATGACCGGCGTGACGTCCTGCGCTGCGGCGGTCGTGATGTCGGACGATGGAGCGATCAAGGGACCTCGTCGAGTGTCGGACTGTTTACCGATCGCGAGTAGGGCGCAGAATGCACAGGATTGCAATGGCCTCCGCTGCGTCGCCGGGATCCGGGCGTCCGGTGCCGGTTTCCCGGGCAGCCTGGGTGCGACGCGCCTGCGCGCATGGCAGATCGGGGAGGCGGGCCGGGACTTCGGCCGACACGCGCGCCTCTAGCGGCCCCCCGCGCACCGGGTCAGATGCCAAGGGATTTCAGGTAATCCTCCGGACTGGGGGGCGTTGGCTGCGAGAGATAGGCTGTCTTGTCGATGCGCGCGAGACCGGTCAGACCGAGCCGCGTGCGTGTGTCGTGCCCGAGATCTGTGATGGCTGCATCCACGGCGGTGGCCAGCGTTTCTGCGTCCTGGCGTGGTGCTGTGATCAGTGGCAGGCCAGGGCTTGGGGGGGTGCGCGCGATCTCCCGAAAGTCCGACGTCCAAGGCTCGAATCGGCGCAGCAGGCGCCATGTGACGGCGTCGATCGCGGCCAGGTCTGCCTGTCCTTCGGCGATAGCCTGAGCGGAGGCGCGGTGGCTGCCGCTGTGCACGAGCTCTCCGAAACGAATACCGCGCTGACCGGCCCAGTGCAGCGGCGCCGCCCACCCCGATTGCGACAGCGCGTCGTTGTAGGCAAGCCGCGCGCCATCGAGCCGGGCTGGATCGCCCGGGGTGCCGTCGCGTGCGACGATGACAGAACAGTACATGCCGGGCGGACATCCCGGCAGCCCGTAGTCCGGTGTCGCGACCAGCGTTACATGGCGGTGCAGCTTCGTGCGATAAGGCAAGCCGCAGGTCTGTGACAGCAGCAGATCGGGGCGCAGCCAGATCTCGTAAAGCTCATCGCTGCGGGTGAGCATCTCCGGTGCGTCTACGCCGGTGGCACGCAGCCGCGCCGCGATAGCGGTCCACAGCGCATCCGTGGCATCGCGCAAACCCGGCATGTCGTACATCGGAAGGGCCGCGATCATCGCCGGCTCAGTCGTGGGCGGAGCCGCCGCGCGCCTCGACGCGCTGGCGGGCGAGGGCGCTGTCGCGGTCGTTGATCCCAAGCAGGTTCGCCACGAGACGGATGAGCCCTGTCTCCTCGTCGTCCCGTGTGCCATCGGCCAGGACCACGTCCCACAGGGCCTCGATCACCCCGGCGCGGTCCTCATAGGGGACGGCGTCCTTGATGGCGCGGGTGAAACGCACGGTGTCGGGCGCCTCGGCCTCAAGCGTTTCGGCCTCCTTGCGCAGGGCGGCGGCCTCGAAGGGAGACACCCCGTAGCGCGCCATCGCAATCCGGTCGATCCGGTCGGCCTCAATCTGGGCATAGTCCCCGTCCGAGCGCGCCAGGCGCACCAACAGCGCAGTGAGCGCGCGCCGGGCATCGGGATCGGGGAGCGGTTGTGGCTCCGGCTCTGTGAGGCGGCGAAGAAGATCAGCAAACATGACAACCATATAGGGGATGCGCGGCAGCGGAGCAAAGGTCTGCGATGCTGTCAGCGCCTTCGGCGACAGGACCGGTCCAGATTGCCCGCGCGGCGCAGGGCTGCCCGGCGCGCGCTCAACAATTCGGCATGTTCACCGCCAGGCCGCCGAGCGACGTCTCCTTGTAGGCCTCGGCCATGTCGCGCCCTGTTTGGCGCATGGTTTCGATACAGGCATCCAGCGGCACAAAATGCGAGCCGTCCCCGCGCAGGCTGAGCGAGGCCGCCGATACCGCTTTGATCGCACCCAGACCGTTGCGCTCGATGCAGGGCACCTGCACCAGACCCTTGACCGGGTCGCATGTCATCCCGAGGTGATGTTCCAGCGCAATTTCGGCGGCATTCTCAACTTGTTCCGGTGTGCCCCCCATCACCGCGCACAACCCCGCGGCCGCCATGGCAGAGGCGGAGCCGACCTCCGCCTGACAGCCTGCTTCCGCGCCCGAGATCGACGCGTTGCGCTTGATGATCCCGCCGATCGCTGCAGCCGTCAGTAAGAACTCCGGCACCCGATCCCGCCGCGCGCCGGGAACATGCCCGAGGTAGTAGCGCAACACAGCCGGCACCACGCCTGCGGCCCCGTTTGTCGGCGCCGTGACGACCTGCCCCCCCGCAGCGTTCTCCTCGTTGACGGCCATCGCGTAGACGGAAATCCAGTCGTTGATCTGATGCGGCGGCGCGAGGTTCTGCCCCCGCTCCGCCAGGAGCGCGTCGTAAATGGCCGGCGCGCGGCGCTTGACGTTGAGCCCGCCCGGCAGCGTGCCCGGGCACGCCAGCCCGCGGTCGATACAGGCATCCATAACCTGCCAGAGCCGCGCGAGCCCCGCGTCGATCTCGGAGCGACTGCGGCGGGCGCGCTCATTTGTGTCGATCATCTGGGCGATGCTCTTGCCCGCGGCCGCCGCATGGCGCAGCATCTGCGCCGCGCTGCCAAAGGGAAAGGGCACGTCCGTCTGTCCGTCGTCCACAGGGCCCGCGTCCAGCTCTCGGGCCGTGACCACAAACCCGCCCCCGATCGAGTAGTAGGTCTCCGCCAGGATCACATCGCCTTGCGCGTCGAGCGCTTCCAGCACCATCCCATTGGGATGACCGGGCAGGGCCGGGCCAAAGTCAAAGGCAAGGTCCGTACCGGGATCGAACGCCAGTCTACCCAGCTCCTCCGGTGCCACACACCGTGACTGGCGTACCGATGCCAGCACATCCTCCGCCCGGTCGGCATCGTAGTCGTCCGGGCGAAACCCAGCGAGACCAAGGATCACCGCCCGATCGGTCGCGTGTCCCACACCCGTGAACGCCAGCGAGCCATGCAGCCGCGCCCGCAGGCCCGTCGCGGCAAAGGGGGCCGCGCGCAGAGCCGCGAGGAAGCGCCCGGCCGCGACCATGGGCCCGATGGTATGGGACGACGAGGGGCCGATCCCAACCTTGAAGATGTCGAAGACGCTGAGGGTCATTCCGTCCCCTTTCGCGCTTCTGCTACCGTCGGCCGCCGCTGGACACAGGTCCAATTCCGACCTGACCGCGCCCAGAGGCGGCGTTCCCTCTCCCAGAACGGCCTGCCCAAGGCCACGCCTGCTCCATCACCGCGCCACGACGGCACACGTGTCCAGGCACCTGCGGCCCCGCCCGATCCTCGCGATTCCCCTCGCTTCATTGTGCTGCAAATATCCCCGCCGGAGGCGCCCTGTCTGTGCCACAGGGCCAGTGCTGGGCGAAAACCGCTCGCGGCGCCCATGGATTGCTCCTATAACGTGCCGGCCCGTGGGTGCGATCCCGGGTGATCCGCCGGGGAGTGCGCCTATGACGTCCGATCTATCGCCCATCGACCGAGCCAAGTTTGTCGCCGCCCGCCGCGCCGTTCGCCTTGTCGAATCAGGGATGCGCGTCGGCCTTGGGACAGGATCCACCGCGGCTTGGATGGTGCGCCTGCTGGCGGAGCGCGTTGCCAAGGAAGGGCTCGATATCGTCGGGGTGCCGACCTCCACCCGCACCGCCGACCTTGCGCGGGACGTGGGCATCCGCGTTGTGTCCCTCGACGAAGCGCAGTGGCTTGATCTGACGATCGACGGCGCCGATGAGTTCGACGGAGAACTCAACCTGATCAAGGGCGGCGGCGGCGCGCTGTTGCAGGAAAAGATCGTGGCGTGCGCGTCCGATGAGATGATCGTGATCGCCGATGCGGCCAAGCACGTGAACACGCTGGGCGCCTTCCCGCTGCCCGTCGAAATGGTGCCCTTTGGCTGGCGTACGACGCAGGCCCTCGTAGAGGAGACGTTGGTCAGCCTCGACGTGATGGGCCGCGACTCGACCCTCCGGATGAACGACGATGTTCCCTTCGTCACGGACGAGGGCAATTACATTCTTGACCTTCATCTCAAACGGATCGGGGATGCACGGCAGATGAGCCTGGTGCTCAACCAGATTCCGGGCGTTGTGGAAAACGGCCTTTTCGTCGACATCTGCGATCGCGTGATCGTGGGCTTTGGCGACGGTGCGGTCGAGGTTCACACCCTGCCATCTGACGAAGAAACGGTCCTCGAGGGCAACCTCTTCGCAGCCGACGCGCCCTAGCTCCGGCGCCCGCGCCTCCTGACACCACATGTCCGACGGCGCGTGTCGCGCGCCCGGTCCCACCCTTACGCGTCTCGGGCGCTAAGGCACGATGTGATGAAGGCCGAGGCCTGTTGGGCAGGCCTGCGCAAGTCGCGCGCGCCAGGCGCAGCGTCATGGAAAGCCCCATCGGCGTGTCTGGAGGGCCGCGCTACCGGCCGCCGCGTCATGTGGCCGAGCTGTCCAAACGTCGGTCCACGGCTCAGCCAAGGTCTTCCGCGGCGGAGGTGAGTGTCAGCATGTGTCCGCCAAGGTCGCGAAAGGCCCGCTGGCGGCAGGAAAACACAAGGATTTGCAAATCTGCGGCCTGGCGGGTGAGCGCGTCGAACAGTGTTTCGATCCGGTCGTCATCGGCATAGACAATCGCGTCGTCGAGGATCACCGGCGCGGGTCGTCCCTGCCTTGCGAGCATCCGGGCGAAGGCCAGGCGAACAAGGAGCGCGATCTGCTCCCGCGTGCCGCCCGAGAGAATGTTGAACGGCTCTGCGGTCTCCCGTCGCGTAAGCATGTGAGGCAGGAGCGTCTCTGGGTCGAGCGTCAGCGCCGCCTCCGGCCAGAGCATTCGCAAGAGCGGACCAAGCTCTTGCAGAACGGGCGCAAGGTAGTGCTCCTGCGCCGCCTGCCGTGCCGATGTGAGCGCATCGGCAAGGCGCTGCAACACCGCGCATTCCTCCTGGATGGCCGCCAGGCGGTGGCGGGCGGCGGCGAGGGTGTCCGCGGTATCGGCAAGCTCTTCCTCGATGCCGGCACTCGCCCGTTCCTCAATCTGTGTGTCCAGGCCGCGCAGATCGATGGCGAGGGTCTGAAGTGCAGACCTTGCGGCCTCCACCGTCGCCTCCGCGCGGGCGTGACGCGCCCGGAGCGCCTCAAGATCCGGGGCACGTTCCTCAAGGCGCTCGAGGTGGCGCGTCGCTTCCGCAAACGCGGTTTCCTCGGCCTGCAGTCGAGTCTCAAGCGCTGCAAGAGCGGCGGCCGGATCAGGAAACACCGCGAGTGCCAGGGCGGCGCGTGCGGCGCGCCCTTCGGTGGCGGTCACCTCCGCGTCAGCGCGGGCATGTGCCGTGCGGGCGACGTCGTGGCGGTGGCGCGCCGCATCAAAGGTCGCGGAGGCTTCGAGCAATGCGTCTCCTGCGGCTTCTTCGGCCGCCGCCGCCGCGTCCACAGGGGGGAGGGCCGGGTCTGGGGCGGCGTGTGCCGGCAGGGCCGCAAGGGCCGCGTGCAGGGCATCGAGTCCGTCCGGCGCCGCCGCCTCCAACTTGGCCCGGGCTTGCGCCACTCGGTGCTCTGCCTCAACGCGAACCTGGCGCGCGTCTTCGGCCTCCCGCACGCTGCCGTAGCCGGCTTGGGCGAGAGTTCCGGCCAGATCGGCCTCCGCCTTCGCGACGCTCTCTGCGTCCGCCGCCGCGCCGGGATGGAGGGTCAGACGCCCGATCCCGTCAAGGTCGAACGTGCCGCCGTCGGGCAATGGGAGCCGCACGCCCTCGGGCAGATCCTCCCCGTCACGCCGGATCCGACCGGTCCCGGCATACACAATAGAAAGGGCAGGTGCGGCTCTCTCGCGAGCGAGTTGCGCGGCATCGCGGGCGGTCTGCAACGTGCGCAACCGGCTCATTGTGGCGTCGGAAGGGCCCGTCCGGGCGGCGGCCTGCGCGGTTTCCGCAGCGGTGCGGGCCGTTTCCGCGATTGTGAGCCGTTGGGACAGTTCGGCGCGGCGGGCCGCGGCGTCCTTGGCGCGTGCGGCAGCGAGCGCGGACCGGTGGATCGCGCGTGCCGCTTGCTCGAACCTCTGTGCCTCCGAACGGAGCGCACGGGCGGATTCGTACGCAGTGGCGCTGGCGTCGGCTCCAGCACGCGCATCCGCTTCTACGGATTGCGCCTTTGCGACGGCGGCGTTGGCATCCCGCTG
>JBCCYI010000112.1:0-14306 GCA_039189975.1 Pseudomonadota bacterium | reverse complement strand
ATGGCGGGCACATGATCCGCCAATACGCCCAAAGCTGAGAGCCCCGGCAACGGCCAGGCGCGTGGTGACGGCTCAGTCCGATCAGACGCGCGTGCGGCGTGCGGCCTCCCGGCCACTGAGGGCGCCAAATGCGAGGGCCGTGAGCAAGCCGTTGCCGGAGAGGTAGCCGTCGACCCTGGGCCCGGAGACGCCACAGGCCGCACCACCCGCTGCGTAGAGGTTTGGGAAGGCGCGTCCATCGGTGCGCAGGACGCGTCCGTCGTCACCGATGACGAGGCCCCCCTGCGTGTGAAAGAGCGCCCCTGTGACCTTCACCGCATGAAACGGCGGCGTAAGCGGGGCGACCCCTGCGAAGCTGCGACCGTAGCTGTCGGTGCCGCCGGATGCGATGCAGGTGCTGACTTCTGCCATGGTCTTGCTCACTGCGTCGGCCGGGAGGCCCAGCCCATTGGCGAGCGTGTCCCAGTCCGCGGCGGTGCGAATGGCGCCTGCGGCGTCGGCCTCGCGGTAATCGGGAAAGCCCTCCAGCCCGAAAGCGTGGCGCGTGGCGTCGTAGACGTTCCAGGCGACACCGCCGGGCTGTGCCAGGACGTGCACGGCCTGTTCGGAATACCCGCCAAGCTCATTGGAAAAGCGCAGGCCGTCGGCGTTGAGCTGAACAGCGCCTTGCATCATGAGCGCCCAGGAGATCAGGATGCCGTGGGGATGGGCGAGGGAGCCATGCCCCTGGTAGCCTGATAGGTGGCGCAACTCGGCGCCAAGCGCCTCGCCCCAGGCCAGAGCGTGGCCCGTATTTCCGTCGTGTCCGTAATAGGTGCCGGCTGCGATCTCGGGGACGTGGCGGAGCACCCGTGCGGCATTGCCGCCGTACCCGTTGCAGGCGAGGACAAGCGTCTTGCATCCGACGGTTTCGGCGGTTCCATCCGGCCGCAGAAAGCGAACGGCCGTCGCAGTGTCTTGCGCGTCCACGTGGAGCGTTTCGGCGCGGGCGCCTGTGACAAGGGTGACGCACGCGTCCTGTGCAGCGGCGATCAGGCGGGCCTCCAATGCAGCGCCCGTCTTTTCGGGAACGGCGTGCATCCGGTGAAAACGGTGTCCGGGGTAGAGGAAGCTGTCGAGCACCTGCCAGTCCACGCCCGCATGCGCCCCGAGCCACTCAACAGCCGGCCCGATCTCTGTCGCCGCGAGCCGGGTGAGCGCGGGATCGGACAGGCCCTTCGACTTGGCCAGAATATCGGCTTCGAACGTGGCGGGCGTGTCCTCCGTCACGCCGGCGGCGTGCTGGTAGCCTGTGCCGGGGGCGGGCACAAAGCCCGACGACATCGACGTTGAGCCGCGCGGACTTTCGTCCCGCTCCAGCACGATCACCTCGGCCCCCTCCGCCCGGGCGCGCAGGGCTGCTGTCAGCCCGGCGGCTCCGGCGCCGATGATGAGGACTTCGGCCGTGATGTCGACCTCAGGCGCGCCGCGCTGAACATCGGGCATCAGGCTGCCTCGATCTCGGCCAGAGCATCGGAACAGGAAAGCACCCGGCCGACGGTAGCGAGATCGGCGATCGCGCGGTCATGCACCTCGGGCTTGAAAGCGGCGCACCCGTCCGAGAGCACGCTTGTATGGAAATCCCGCACATGGGCGGCGCGCACCGTCGAGGCGACGCCGCCGTTGGTGACGATACCGCAGACATAGAGCGTGTCGATCCCTGCCTTGCGCAGCGAGAATTCCATGCGGGTCTGGTAGAACGCCGAGTAGGCAACCTTTTCGACAATGATATCAGCCGGTTGCAGCGTTTCGACCAGGCCGTTGCCCCAGGAGCCGGGGGCAAAGTCGCCCTGGCCGAGGAAGGGCCGCAGTGTCTTGAGGTGCGGCGAGATGAAGGGCACGCCCCCCTTGCCGGGCACGAGGGTGAACTGGGTCGAGACGATCCAGCCGCCCGCCGCGCGCAGGGCGTCTGCGACGGGGCGGACGCGGTCGGGCAAGGCGGCGATCGCCTCCGCGGTTTGCCCGCCGCGGGCATAGGCTCCGTCGGGGTGCAGAAAGTCGTTCTGCAGGTCCACGATCAGGAGCGCGGTGCGCGACAGATCCATCCCTCAGGCCTCCGGCTTGGTGATGACGAGGTTGCCGCCCGCGTCGACGTCGGCCACCAGACCGGGATCGACGAAGATCGTCGTGTCCGGTTGCTCCAGCAGTGCGGGCCCGACGATGCGCGCGCCGACGGCGAGGCGGAGCCGGTCATAGACGCCGGCGTCATAGGCGGTACCGTTGGCCCAAACCGTGCGCGTGGCGGTGCGGCAGACCTCCGCCTTGTCCCCTCCGACGGGCGCGAAAACGCTCATGTCAAACGCCGGGCGGCGTCCGATCACGGCGATCCGGTAGTTCAGCACGCGGGCTTCGATCCCCTCCAGCATCCGCCCGAAGGCGGCACGGTAAGACGCCTGAAAGGCGGCGCGGATCGCTTCGCGATCAAGCATTGCGTCCGCATCGACCGGCACGGCGACGGAATGTGTCTGGCCGAGGTAGAGCATGTCGAGCTCGTAGAGCCGGTCGAGCCGCTCGAAAACGCCGCCGCCCTGTCGCACGAGCGCCTCCACCGCGTCGGCCGTCGCGCGCATCTCTGCGGTGAGCGCCTCCGGATCGATCTCGGGCAGCAGGCGGTTGACCGTTTGCACCCGGTCGTGGCGCATGTCGGCGACGACGCAGCCAAGCGCAGAGGTCACACCGGGAAAGCGCGGGATCAAGGCTGCGGCCAGACCCACCTCCTGGATCAGCGCGCCGGTGTGTAGGGCGCCGCCGCCGCCAAAGGGCATGGCAGCAAACTTGCCCGGATCATGCCCCCTCTCGATGGAGACGAGGCGGATCGCACCGGCCATCATGGCGTTGGCCAGCTTCAGGATCGCTTCCGCAGCGGCCTCGACCGTTAGCCCAAGAGGCGTTGCGATGGCGCGACCGATGGCGTCGCGCGCGGCGTCGACATCGAGACGCTCGAGCTTGCCGCCGATGGGGCGGTCAGGGTTGATCCGGCCGAGGACGAGATTGGCATCGGTTACCGTGGGGCGCGTGTTGCCCAGCCCGTAGCAAACGGGGCCGGGGTCGCTGCCCGCACTCTCGGGGCCGACCGTCAGCAGCCCCGAGGCATCGACCTGAGCGATGGAGCCGCCGCCAGCGCCAATCGTCGTGATCTCGATCATCGGCGTGCGGATGGTCATGCCAAAGTCAATGGAGGTCTCAGGAGCCAACGCCGCGGCCCCGTCCGCCACCAGCGACACGTCAAAGGACGTGCCGCCCATGTCGCAGGTGATGATGTTGTCCACTCCGGCGGCGCGAGCAATGGCCTGAGCGGCGATCACCCCGGCGGCGGGTCCGGAGAGGGCGGTGCGCACCGGAAAGGACTTCGCGGTGTCGACAGCCATCACCCCGCCGTTCGACTGCACGATCAGCAGCTCGCCAGCGAAGTCCCGCGCCGCAAGGCCGGTTTCCAGCCGGTCGAGATAGCTTGACACGACGGGCTGAAGATAGGCGTTGAGCGTCGCCGTCGAGAGGCGCTCGAATTCACGGATTTCCGGCAAGATCTCTGTCGCCGCGCTGACATAGGGCGTGGGCCAGACCGCGCGCACGGCTTCAACAGCGATCCGCTCATTCTCGGCATTGGCGTACCCGTTGACGAAGAAGACGCAGATCGCATCGCACCCGGCCTCCGCGAGCGCGCGTGCCTGGTCTTGCACCTCCTCGGGGTTGACCGGCGCGAGCACCGTGCCGTCGGCCAGAACCCGCTCGCGCACCTCGACGCGGTCCGGTCGATCCACGACGGGGGTGAAGCTTCCGCGCAGGCCCCAGGTTGTTGGCCGGTCGCGCCGGCGCATCTCAAGCACATCGCGGAACCCTTCGGTGGTGATGATGCCAGTGCGCGCGCCACGCCGCTCCAGCAGCGCATTGGTGCCGACGGTCGTGCCATGGACGATGGTCGCAATATCCGAAAACGCGTCGACATGCTGGCCGATCCCGGCGATGAACCCGACCGACTGGTCACCGCGTGTGGACGGCACCTTGATCGCCCTGACCTCGCCCGCGGCGGGCGCAAACGCGAATATGTCCGTAAAGGTGCCGCCGACGTCGACCCCGATCACATAGGTACTCATGCGGCACGCTCGCGGCGCAGGGCGTCCGTCGCGGCCGGATCGACCGCGCCACAGGGCTTCAGGACGACACCGTATTCGGCGCGCGCCGACGCGCGCGAGACATAGCCCAGCGTCACGTCGCGTGCGACGGCTTCGGGGGCGCGGTCGTAGGGCGCGCCGTAGCCACCGCCCCCCGGTGTTTCAAGCCGAACTTTCTGCCCCTGCGTCAGGGAGATGCCGACCATCTTCGAGGTCATGGGGGGGCAATGCTCTCCGTCAGATTGCTCATAGGCAAAATGGTTCAGCGCTCCGGCGCCACCGCCGCAGACACCGCGCGGCGGCGTCGTACCCCGCTCGCCAAACAGAAACGCATCCGCCGTTTCTTCTTGCAACGCGATCTCGTAGACCGCCCCAAGACCGCCGCGATGGGCCCCCGGGCCACCGCTGTCAGGGCGCAGCGCCCATTGGGTGAACCGCACGGGGTAGGCGGCTTCCAGAATCTCGAGCGGCGGGATCGTCGCCGTCGAAATCGGAGCGTTGCCGTGGTTCAGCCCGTCGCCTGTGCAGTGTGCGCCATGCCCGCCCCCGAAAAAGGAGAACATCACCCAGCGCGCGCCGTCACGCCGGTGCCCGGCAAGCGACAGGGCATTGATCGTGCCATAGGCGCAGGCCATGGCCTCCTCCGGCGCGAATTGCGCGACGGCCTGAAAGACGACGTCAATCAGACGCATGATCGTTTCGGTGTACCCGCCCACAGGGCGCGGCGCGGTGACCGAGAGAAGCGACCGCTTGTCTATCTCGAACGACACCGGCTCCAGCACCCCCGCATTGGCGGGCACCTCGCCGAAGACGTGTTTGAGGGCAACATAGCAGGCCGCAATAGTGGTCGCGCGGGAGATGTTGACCGGGCCGGCGCAGGCGGCCGCCGAGCGCGAGAAGTCGAGCACCATCTCCTCGCCGCGGATCGTCAGGTCGAGCGCGATCTTGAGCGGGGCATCGGTGATGCCATCGTTGTCGAGCCAATCCTCCGCGGAATAGGTCCCGTCCGGCAGCGCGGCGAGGCGGGCACGCATCATCGTCGCGGCGCGGGTCCGCAGCGTGCTCAGAGCGGTCTGGGCCTGCGCCACGCCGTATTCGTCCAGAAGCGTGTGCAGCCGACGTTGCCCAAGCTCCAGGGCTCCGATCTGTCCGTTGAGGTCGCCATAGAGCGATCCGGGCTGGCGCGAATTCGCCTGCAGGATGTCGACGATGTCCTGCCGAAAAACGCCATGATCATAAAGCTTTACGGGCGGAACGAGCATTCCTTCCTGATAGCTCTCGGTGGCGGCGGGGTTGTAATTGCCCGGCACGTTGCCGCCGACGTCGTGCCAATGGCCGACGGAAGCGAGGTAGCAAAAAAGCGTGCCGTCTCGGAACACGGGTTTGACAAGGCGAAAGTCCGACAGGTGCGTGCCGCCGTCGTAAGGGTCATTGAAGATCCAGACGTCGCCCTCCTGTACACCGCCCGTTCGCGCCGCTTTTTCGATCACAGCCTTTACGGCGAACGCCATCACACCGACAAAGATCGGCAGTCCGGATTTGCCCTGTACCAACGTTTCGCCGGTCTCGGCGTGATAAAGCCCGTGCGAGGCGTCGTGGGCTTCGGCGATGATCGGGTTGAACGCTGCGCGAAAGAGCGAGGCGTCCATCTCGTCCGCGATCTGCTCGAAGCGCCCTTTCAGGATCGCGAGTGTGACGGGGTCAATCGCCATAGGTCTTGCCCTTTTCCAACATTTCGCCGGTTCCCAGGATTTCTCCCAGACCGGCAAAGTCGTGCATCTGATCGCGGAATCCCTCCGTCGACCCGGTGCTGAGCAACGTCCTGTAGAAGCCTTCTGCCGTCTTGGCCAGAGCCCGCACGATCCCGCCGGGGAAGATGACGACACGGAAACCGAGCGCGTCGAGTTCGGCCGTCCCCTGGATCGGCGTCTGCCCGCCTTCGACCATGTTCGCCAGAAGCGGCACGCGCCCGGCAAAGCGCGTCGCGATCGCCTCCAGATCGGCTCGGCTCTGCGGGGCCTCGATGAAGAGCACGTCCGCCCCCGCCTCCAGATAGGCTTCGGCCCGATCGAGCGCCGCGGCAAGGCCGTCCACGGCGATGGCGTCGGTCCGGGCGATGACAAGTGTCTCAGGCGTGGCGCGCGCGTCCACCGCCGCGCGGAGCTTGCCGACCATCTCAGCCGTGGAGACGAGTGTCTTGCCCGCAAGGTGCCCGCACCGCTTGGGCAGGGTCTGGTCCTCGATCTGGAGCGCGCCTGCGCCCGCGCGTTCAAAAGCGCGCACGGTGCGCTGCAGGTTGAGCGCATTGCCGAAGCCGGTGTCGGCATCGACGATCAGGGGCAGCGCCGTCCGGTCCCGAATGGCGGCGACGTGGTCGGCGACCTCCGACATGGAGACGAGGCCGATGTCGGGCCGCCCAAACCGTGTGTAGGCGAGCGCGGCGCCGGAGACATAGAGCGCCTCGGCGCCGGCGCGCTCCGCGATCAGGGCGGTGAGGGCGTCCGAGACGCCCGGAGCAAGCAGGATCTGCGGCTGGGCAAGGCGGGCAGCGAGGCTCATGGGGCGGTCTCCGCGGCAAAGCGCGTCTTGAGATGCGCGACGAGGCCGCCATCGTCGATGATGCGCCGCAGGTTGGCGGGCATCGGCTCCAGCGTCAGACTGCGCCCCTCGGCAAGATGCAAGGCCCCCGCGACCGGGTCGACGCGGGCCTCCGCGCCGTCGGTGATGCCCTCCAGCGTCGGGGCCACGAGGACGGGCAGCCCCAGGTTCACCGCGTTGCGGTAGAAGATCCCGGCGAAAGACAGCGCCACGACCGCAGCCAGCCCGTGATGGCGGAGCGCTTCGGCGGCCTGCTCGCGCGAGGAGCCCGCGCCAAAGTTGCGACCTGCGACGACGATGTCGCCGGGCCGGACCTGGAGCGCGAAGTCAGGCCGCGTGACTTCCAGGCAATGGGCGGCGATCGCCTCGATGCCGCCGCGCATGTATTGGCCGGGGGCGAGTTGATCGGTGTCGACGTTGTCGCCGAGCAGAAAGATCCGGCCCATCAGAGCATCTCCCGCGGGTCGGTGATCTGGCCGCGGATCGCGGAGGCCGCGACCGTGAGGGGCGAGCCGAGCCAGACCTGGCTGTCCTTGTCGCCCATTCGGCCGCGAAAGTTGCGCGCGGTCGACGAGATACACGTGACGCCCGCCTCCAGCCGGTGCGTGCCATAGCCCGCGCAGATGCCGCAAGCGTTGGGCAGGATCCGTGCGCCCGCCTCTTCGAAGACCGACAGGATACCCTCGCGCGCCGCACGGTCCTGGTCGCGCCTGGACGAGGGTGCGACGAGGAGCTCGACGCCGTCCGCCAGGGACTGCCCTTCAAGGACGGCGGCAGCGGCCGCGAGGTCGGTGTACTTCGCACCTGTGCAGGCGCCGATATAGGCCACATTCACCGGCGTGCCCGGCGCCGTGTCGACGTCCATCGCGTTGGCTGGCGAATGCGGTGCCGCAACCTGGGGAGCAAGGGCGCCCGCATCGAACACATGGTGCTCCGCAACGGTGGCGTTCGCGTCCGTGCACAGGCCGGCGATGTCCGGCGTGGGAGCGCCCACGTCGCGTAGAAACGCAAGCGTTGTCTCGTCCGGGGCGATGAGGCCGACCTGTCCGCCCAGTTCGGCGGCCATGTTGGCCAGCGTCATGCGCTCCTGCATGCCAAGCGCGCGAATCGCGTCGCCGGTGTATTCGATGGCTTGGTACCCTCCCCCGTCCATCCCGAGGCGACCGCAGAGCGCGAGCATGATGTCCTTGGCCATCACACCGGGGCCAAGCTGGCCTTGCCACTCAATCAGGATTGTCTCGGGCACCTTGACCCAGATCTCCCCAGTGGCGAGCACACCGGCCATTTCCGTCGCGCCGATGCCGAACATGAAGGCGCCGAAGGCCCCGCCGGTGGGCGAATGGCTGTCGCCTCCGACGACGAACTGACCGGGCGCGAGCTGGCCGCTTTCCGGCAGCACGACGTGGCAGATGCCGACGCCATCGTGAAAGCGCACGCCCTTCGCGCGGGCCCAGTCTCGCGTGAGCTGGAGGATAGACGCGCCCTCTTCGGTGTCGCCCGGCACGAAATGGTCCGAGATCAGGACGACCTTGGCGGGATCCCACAGACCGACGCCCAGCTCTTGCAAGATCGGCTCGACCCGCCGTGGCCCGCCTGAATCGTGGATCATGGCGAGGTCGACATGCGCTGTCACGACGTCTCCTGGCGAGACACGGTCGCGGCGGCAGGCGGCTGCAATGATCTTTTCAGCGAGTGTGGGCACTGCAGGTCGTATCCAGTCCGCGCGGGCGCACGCCTGAGCTTCGGTTTGGTCTTGGAGCGGTGACCGCGGCGGCGCTCGCGGGAGGCCGCCGGCCTGGATGCGGAGAGAGGGTCGGTTTCATCAGAGCAAGTGTATGTCTGCAGGGCATCTCGACAAGGGACGTGTCGGATGACAAGCGCGGCCGTGCTGCGGCTTGCGGGCTCCGCGGGGAGGCTCTAAACGGCAGGGCGGACGGCGCGTCCGGTGTCGGCGTTCCGCCGAGCGAGGCGCTGATCGCCGGGGCAATGGAGGCTGGAACATGTCTATCGACGTCGAAACGGCGCGGAAGGTCGCCAAACTTGCGCGTATTCGTGTGGACGAAGCGCAATTGCCAGCGCTGGCGCAGGAGTTCAACGCGATCCTGGGCTTCATTGAGCAGCTTGGCGAGGTCGATGTCGAGGGGGTCGAGCCCATGACGTCCGTCACCCCCATGCGTCTGAAGCGGCGCGAGGACGGGGTGACCGACGGCGGCTACCCCGACAAGGTTCTCAAGAACGCACCCGATGCCCGCGAGGGCTTTTTCGCCGTGCCGAAGGTGGTGGAATAAGATGTCTGACGAGCTGGCCGACCTCACGATTGCCGAGGCGCGCGACGCGATGCGCGCGGGCGACACCTCCCCCACGGCGCTGGCGGAGGCGTGCCTCGCGCGGGTCGAGGCGGCGGGTGCGCTGAATGCCTTCGTGCATCACACGCCCGAGATCGCTTTGGAGCAGGCCCGCGCCGCCGAGGCCCGGCTGGCCGCGGGCGACGCGCCCGCGATGTGCGGCATTCCTGTGGGGGTCAAGGACCTCTTTTGCACCCAGGGCGTTCCGAGCCAGGCGGCATCCAAGGTGCTCGAGGGCTTCAAGCCCGAGTACGAGAGCACCGTGACCGCGCAGCTCTGGCGCGCGGGCGCTGTCATGTTGGGCAAGCTCAACATGGACGAATTCGCCATGGGCTCGTCGAACGAAACCTCGACCTATGGCAACGCCGTAAGCCCTTGGCGCTCGTCCGCGAGCAATGCCGAACTGACGCCGGGCGGCTCCTCGGGCGGCTCGGCGGCGGCGGTGGCGGCGCGGCTCTGCCCGGCCGCGCTCGGCACGGACACGGGCGGGTCGATCCGTCAGCCCGCGGCCTTCACCGGCATCGTCGGCCTGAAGCCGACCTACGGGCGGGTGTCGCGCTGGGGGATCGTGGCCTTCGCCTCCTCCCTCGACCAGGCCGGGCCGATGGTGCGCTCAGTGCGGGACGCCGCGATTATGCTGGAGGCGATGGCCGGGCACGACGCCAAGGACAGCACCTCGGCTGACCTTGCGGTGCCGGATTTCGAGGCGGCACTGACCGGCGATGTGCGTGGCAAGAAGATTGGCCTGCCCAAGGAATACCGCATGGACGGCATGCCTCAGGAGATCGAGGATCTCTGGGCCAAGGGCGCCGAGATGATGCGGGACGCAGGCGCGGAGATCGTCGATATTTCGCTGCCCCACACCAAATACGCTCTGCCCGCGTATTACGTGATCGCACCGGCGGAGGCGTCGTCCAACCTGGCGCGCTACGACGGGGTGCGGTTCGGCCACCGGGCGAAGCTGGAGCAGGGCGAGGGGATCGTCGATCTCTACGAAAAGACCCGGGCCGAGGGCTTTGGCGCCGAGGTGCAGCGCCGTGTCATGGTCGGGACCTATGTGCTCTCAGCGGGGTTCTACGACGCCTACTACAACCGCGCGCGGCGGGTGCGGGCACTCATCAAGCGCGACTTTGAGGAGGCGTTTGCCAGCGGCATCGACGCGATCCTGACCCCGGCAACGCCTTCGGCCTCCTTCCCTCTGGGCGGGATGGACGATGCCGATCCGGTCAAGATGTATCTCAACGACGTCTTCACGGTGACGGTGAACCTGGCCGGGCTGCCCGGGATCGCAGTGCCGACGGGGTTGGATGCACAGGGTTTGCCGCTGGGGCTTCAGCTCATCGGCCAGCCCTGGCAGGAGGGGCCGTTGCTCGATTGCGCCGCTGCGCTTGAGACCGCAGCAGGTTTCGTTTCCAGACCGGAAAAGTGGTGGTAACGTCGTCTCACTGGTCCTTGTCGGAGCTTTTGCCCATGCCCTTTCCGCTCTCGTCCCGCATCGTCACCTGTGCGTCTGTTCTTTTGGCGTTGGGTGCCTGCACGCAGGAGCCCCAATCCGCCGTCAACAGCAGCGCGGCGGCGCGGCCGGCAGAGCTCAAGACGGTGAACGTCACCGAAGAGCAGCGGCGGGAGCTGTCGCGCGAGGCGCAGCTTCAGACCCCTCTGAGCCTGCGGCCGGAGGATACCGGCGGGCCGACGCCCCGGTTCCATGCCAATGGGGCCGAAATCGGCCGGGATGCGTTGGTTGCGGGGGGTGTGTCCGTCGATCCCGACGTGCGCGTATGGCAACGGTGGACGGCGGGCACGCGTCAGATCTATGGCTCTGAGCCGACCGCTTTCGATCCGATCGTGCAGCCGGTTGTGGTGGTTCCGCAATAGCGTCTGCCGACGCGCTGACGTCCGTCGGCAGGCTGGGGTGCTCCGCTGCGGCGGGGCTTGTTTCGCTATAGCAGCGGCGTTTGATTGCGTGGCGGTCTGGGACGCCTCCGGCGGCGGTATTTTCAGCAAGAAGAAGGCACGGTTGCGCGCGGAGCGACGTCCGGGCGCGGCGTGACGGGCGTGGGTGCCATGTCTGTGGCGGGCGCGGTGCGGAGGCCGTCACCGAACTTTGGACCGCGCCGGGGCGGAGCAGAGCCGTCGCTGGTGGTGCTGCATTACACTGCGATGACGTCGGCTGAGGCCGCACTGGATTGGCTGTGCGCGCCGCAGTCGCAGGTGTCGGCACATTACCTGATCGGGCGAGACGGTCGGATTTGGCAGATGGTCGATGAACGGGACCGGGCCTGGCATGCAGGCGCGGGGCGTTGGCGCGACATTGACGATGTGAATTCTGCATCGATCGGTATTGAAATCGACAATCCTGGGGATGTTCCGTTTTCAGAGCCGTCGATGGCCATGCTGGAGCGTGCATTGGCCGACATTCTTGTGCGTTGGGGCATCGCACCGGCCGGGGTTATTGGGCATTCAGACCTTGCCCCGGGGCGCAAGATTGATCCCGGTGTTCGGTTCGACTGGCGGCGGTTGGCCCGGCGTGGATTGAGCGTCTGGCCGGTGGCGGCAGCGGGGGGGGCGCGGGATCTCGAGGGCGCGCTGGCGGAGGCGGGCTACACTGCGCCCGTGCCGGCAGAGGTGCGCTTGGCGGCATTCCGGGCGCGGTTTCGGCCCTGTGCCTCTGGTCCGGTTGAGGATGCGGATCTTGAACTGCTGGCGTCTTTGGGATCGATGTGTGAGTGACGCCGGTGTCGTGGACGCGGGCATTGTCGGTTGACCCTTTCGTGCCGAGCGCCTATGCGCGCGCTGCGTGGATGGCCGGGCGGCCGCGAGGGCTCGTCGAGCGTTCGAGGAAAGTCCGGACTCCCTGGAGCAACGGTGCCGGGTAACGCCCGGGCGGCGCAAGCCGACGGAAAGCGCCACAGAGAACAGTCCGCCCGCGGCCTTCGGCGGCGGGTCAGGGTGAAACGGTGGGGTAAGAGCCCACCGCGGCTCCGGCAACGGGGCTGGCACGGCAAGCCCCACCGGGAGCAATGCCGAATAGGATCTCCGCAGGGGGCCTTTGGCGCCCGGGGCCGCTCCAGCCCTTGAGAGATCGGGTTGGCAGCTCGAGCCCACTGGCAACAGCGGGCCTAGAGGAATGGTCGCCCATGACCTGATGCTTAGCGCATCGGATCGGGACAGAATCCGGCTTACAGGCCATCCGCGCATTGAGCTCTTTGACACCGTCCTCAGGGTCGGAGGAGGCGCTGGAGCGCGGCGCGACGCCGTGACCCGCGCAGAGGCGCGCTGGCTGTGCCATCGTGGACAGCGTCCGGGTGTGGGACGATGGGAGGACACGATGAGCTTTATGAGAACACTGGCGACGGTGGCCGTTGGTTTTGCGGCGGCCAAAGGCGTGGAGAAGTACCGGCAGATGGGGGGTATGGCGGGCCTGCAGTCGCTGATGCAGCAGAGTGGAGGCGCGGGTCTTGGGGGCGCCATGGGTGACGGCGTTGCGCAGATGAGCAAGATGATGGACCAGATGGGGCTGGGCGCCATGATGCCCGGGGGCACGGCAGGCGCCTCGGCGGGGAGCAATCCGCTCGAGCAGCTCTTCGGGGCGTTCGGCGGCGGCGCGCAGTCGGCAGGGGCGCCGTCGGCGGGGGCGGCCGGTCTCGGTGGACTGATGGCGGCCATGACGGGCGCAGCTCAGGCGGGGGGGCAACGTGTCGACGACATGATGGGTGCCATGACCGGTGCTGCGCCTGCGACACAAATGATGGAAGACAACGCCAAGCTCATGCTGCGCGCGATGATCCAAGCGGCGAAGGCGGATGGCGAGATCGATCCCGAGGAGCGCGCCAAGATCATGGAGATGCTCGGCGATGTCAGCCCGGAGGAGCGAGCCTTTGTCGAGCGTGAACTTGACGCTCCTGTGGACGTTGTCGGGCTGGCGCAGGACACGTCGGAGCAGATGCGGGCGCAGGTCTATGCAACGTCGCTGATGGCGATCCAGGTCGACAACCAACGGGAGCGGGCCTACCTCGACAGCCTTGCCAAGAGCCTCGGTCTGCCTGCGGACATGCAGGCGCAGATGCACAAAGCCATGGGGGTGCCGCTGTCGTAGAGGCATCATCTGGACAAGGGCCTTTTCCGACGCGGTGATCTGCCTGTGGCTGGAGGGAGAGTGCTTGACATGCCGGGTGGAGGGGGTAGTAAGCGGGCTCCACGAATTCACCCTGGTGCCGCGATCATATGCGGGCCGGCCAGGCGAGGAGAGCGACGATGGCGAAACCGACGACGATTAAGATCCGGCTGAACTCGACGGCGGGCACCGGGCACTTTTACGTCACCAAGAAGAACGCGCGGACGATGACCGAGAAGATGGTTGTACGAAAGTACGACCCGGTGGCGCGAAAGCACGTGGAGTACAAGGAAGGCAAGATCAAGTAGCGATCTTTCCTACGGGTTGTCCGACGGGCCGCGCCTTTTTGAAGGGCGCGGCCCGTTTGCTTTGGTGGAGTACGGCGTGGCTGAAAGTCTTACATTGCGCGCGACGATCGCATCCGATCTGCCGCAGATCGACGCGCTGTTGGCCCGGAGCTATCCCGCGCTGCTGAAAGGCGATTACCCGCCTTCCGTGATGGTGACGGCGGTGCCGATCATCTCTCGCGCGCGGCCGGAGCTCGTGGCGTCGGGCACGTACTTCGTGATTGAGGATCCCCAAGGGCAGGCGCTCGCGGCGGGTGGCTGGTCGCGTCAGAGCGCGCGTCCGGCGATTGCGGAGATCCGTCACGTGGTGACTGATCCGGGCTATGTGCGGCGCGGTCTCGGGACGGCGCTCTTTGATCGGATCTTTCACACGGCCGAGGCTGTCGGCGTCACGGGGTACAATTGTCTCGCGACCCGGACAGCCGTGCCGTTCTATCGCGCGCTCGGGTTTGTCGAAATCGGCCCGGTCCGTATCCGGTTGCGCGAGGCAATCGTGTTTCCCGCCGTGCGTATGGTGCGTCCGGCCTAAAGGGGCCGTCGCATCGCAACAGAGCGTTTCCGGCGGGCTCGCAGCGCCGTCCGCCATCAAACCACCAAAAGGGATGCGCGCGCCGCGAAACGAAAAAGGCCGGGCAATGGCCCGGCCTCTTTGTGGTATTCTAGGCGATGTTCACTCGCGCTGGCCGAAGAGGCTCAGCAACATGATGAACATGTTGATGAAGTTGATGTAGAGCGACAGCGCGCCCATGAT
>JBCCYI010000111.1:0-14482 GCA_039189975.1 Pseudomonadota bacterium | reverse complement strand
TCGACTTTTGCGCGCTGAAGTTCGGCGGGGCCTTCATCAACTCGCTCATCATCGCGCTTGTCTCGACGATGCTGACGCTCGTGATCGGCTGCATGGCCGCCTATGCGCTGGTGCGCTTTCGCTTCATGGGGCGCGACACCGTCTCGCTCACCACGCTCATGGTCCGCATGGTGCCGCCCGCGGTGCTGCTGGTGCCGGTCTTTGGGCTGTGGAACAACGAGTTCTGCCTCGACCGGGACGGCCTCATCGGCGGCGCCATCCGCGAGACCTTTGGCGGGCGCGGCGACGTGTGCCTGGCGGGCACGCATTCGGGCATCATCCTCGTCTATGTTGCGATGAACCTGCCCTTCGTCATCTGGATCCTGCAGAGCTTCATCGTCCAGGTGCCGCGCTCGCTCGAAGAGGCCGCGCGGGTAGACGGCGCGGGGCCCTTCCAGGTGTTCTTCAAAGTGGTGCTGCCGCTCATCAAGCCCGGCCTTGCGGCAGCGGCCATTTTCACCTTCCGCATCGCGTGGAACGAATACCTGCTGGCCTCCGCTCTCTCGGACCGGGACACCAAGACCGTGCCGATCCTCATCGTGAACAACATGTCGGAGTTCAACGTCGAATGGGGGGTCATCATGGCCACGGGCATGCTGCTCGCAATCCCGCCCATCATCTTCACGCTTTTCGCCTCGCGGCAGATCATCACCGGCATGACGGCCGGAGCCGTAAAGGGCTGACGCCGCGCGATGCACCGTGTCCTCGTGATCGGAACGGTCGAGACCAAGGCGGCGGAGCTCGACGCGCTGGCAGAGGCGATCTCGGCGCAGGGTCTCGCGCCCGAGATCCTCGACATTTCGCTGCGCGCGGAGGACGTTGTTCTCGCCGGACCGGACAAGCTAGCGCTGATGGAGACCCGCGTGGCGGAAACCTCTGCGCGGGCATTGGAGCGCGCACCGGGCTGCCTCGCCGCGCTCGCCATTGGCGGCGGCACGGGGGGCGAGATGGCCTTTGCTGTGCTGCGCGCCCTGCCCGACGCCTTGCCGAAGGTGCTGCTCAGCACAATGGCGTTTGATCCTCGCGCCGCTGTTGCCGATACCTCGGTCGTTCTCATTCCGACCCTATGCGACATCGAGGGGGTCAATCCCATGCTGCGGGGCGCCTTCGCCACAGCCGCTGCAATGGTTGCCGGGCTGGCGCACCACAAGGGTCCGGCCCGATCACCGCGCCCCAGTGTCGCTGTCACGACGCTGGGCGCCACCGGTGCGGCAGGAGCCGGCGTAGCGCGGGCGCTCGACGCGCACGGCTACGACGCTACCGTGTTTCACGCCAACGGCTATGGTGGCGCGGCCTTCACGCGGATGGTGCAGGCGGGCGGCCTCGCCGGCGTCATCGACCTCAACGTCCACGAGCTGGGGCGCCTCCGGTTGGCGGGCGTATCGGTGCCGATGCCAGAGCGCTTCACCGCTGCTGGGGCCCTGCCCCGCATCGTCTTGCCCGGCGCGCTCAACTTTCTCGGGCTCGGCACGCTCGACACGCTCTCCGAGGCCCATCGCGCGCGGCCGCACTATCGGCATTCGGGCCACTTCACCCATGTCAAGCTGACCACAGCGGAGATGGAAGACCAGGCCAAGGCCCTGGCCCAAGCGCTCAATGCGGCCACCGGACCGACGCACGTTCTGCTGCCGATGGGTGGCTTCAGCCATGAGGACCGCCCCGGCGGCGCCATCGAAGACGCCAACCTGCGCAGCATCGCCGCCACGGTGCTGGAGGCCGAAGCCCGCGCCTACACCACCGAACGCCTGCCCACGCACATCAACGCCCCGGCAACGGCAACGGCCGCCGTGGACGCGCTTTTGCAAAGGATCCCAGATGCTTGACACCGACCGCTTCCCCGACCTTGCCGACAAGATGGACGCGCTGATCGCCACGGCGCGACGCGCGTTCGACCTTGGCCTGCAGACCAACGCGGGCGGCAACCTCTCGGTCCGCCTCGACAGCCGCGATGCCATCGTCATCAAGCCCTCCGGTGTCGGCTTTGCCGAGTGCAGCCGCGAGAACCTGCAGGTTGTCCTGCTCGACGGCACCATCCTGCCCTCGGCGCACAAACCCTCGAAGGATCTCGACTTTCACCGCGACCTCTACGTCATCCGCGAGGACATCAACGCGATCGTCCATTGCCACAGCCCCTGGGCCACGGGCTACGCCTCCGCCGGGTTGGAGATCCCCTGCCTCACGGTGCAGACCATCGAGAAGATCGGACGCCTGCCGCTGATCCCGCTCTCCGAGCTGGGCGGGCCACAGACGGATGTCGAGATCAGCCCGGTCTTTCGCGACCCATCGGTCAAGGCGGCTGTCCTCGCCAATCACGGCACCATCGGCGTCGGCAAGACGCTCATGGCCGCGCAATACCTCGCAGAGATCATCGAAGAGACGGCGCAGATCGCCTATGTACGCGACACTTTGATGGCCGCGCACGGAAAGACGGAAGCGTCCCTACCCCGCCACGGGACTGCGCGGGACGCCCGCGCCGCCGCTTCCGCGCCGCGCTGAACAGCCGCGCAGGCGCCGTGCCGTTCGGTCTTGGGTGAGCGCTTGTCTCATAGTGCCCGCACCGCTAGTGTGACCTTGGGTCATCCCACTGATAACGCGTGATCATTCCAGCAAAACGAGACCACCAGTGACAACATTTTCAGGAAACCTTGAAGTCTTCGGGGATGAAGACTGGATTCGCACCTCACTCGACGCAGGCGTTAGCTATGCCGTGTCCTTCACCCCCAACCAATCCGACCCCAACACGCCGGTGTTGGGCACCGTCTATTCGATCGGGGAGGACTTTCGATTTGAGAACGCCGTGGCCGGCTTTGACACGACTACGTTCGAGGTCACGTATGGGGCGCTTTTCACACCGCGCACGGCAGCGGAGTATTACCTGAGCCTGACAGGCTTTCAGGGCGGCTACACCATCGAGGTAGAAACCTACGAGGACGACTTTGCCGATCATGCCGGCACCACCGGCAGCGTCGCCGTGGGCGGCACGCGCACCGGTCAGTTCGAGCGGTCCGGCGACGAGGATTGGATCACCGCCCAGCTGAACGCAAACACCACCTATGTTCTGGAGGTCGCTTATACGACCGCCTTCGGAATCGGCGGCTTTGGCGTGATCGAAGGTCCGACGGACGGTGAATTTGCCGGGGAGAGCTCTCGCTTCGAGGAAGTTGTGAGCGTCTTTGATGCGGGCGGCAACATCAATCGGGCGGTCTTCACGCCGCGCACCTCGTCCGAGTACATCCTGCAGCTCAGCAGCTTGCAGGCCGACGGCTACGAGGTGTCACTGCGCGAACAGCAGGATGACTTTGCCGACCATGCCGGCACCAGCGGTGTCGTCGCTGTCGGCGGAACGCAGTCCGGCACGATCGAGATCGTGGGCGACACCGACTGGTTCCGCACGGAGTTGTCCGCAGGCGTGACCTATGCCATCGGCGTCACCGGCGCGAACGGCCAAGTGGTTAACACGGTCACACGTGAAGACGGCCCTCTGACCCCCGATGGGACAGGCGGCGGGCGGACGGTCTTCACGCCTCTGGTCGATTCGACCTATTATGTCGAAGTCGGCGGCGCTGCGGGCGCGTACACTGTGTCCGTCTCCGAGCAGGCCGATGACTTTGCCGACAACCGCAACACATCTGGGCAGATCGCGGTCGGCGGGAGCGCGAATGGCTCCATCGAGGTCGCCAACGATACGGATTGGTTCTCCGCCAACCTCGACGCAGGCGTCACTTATCGCGCGGTGTTGTCTGCCAATGGACCGCTCGCCTATGAGCTGGAGGCTTTTGCCGCCAATCCCAACGAATTTGACGGCATCGGCGTTGGCTTTGGCCTGGGCGTCGACGCTGGCGTCCGCTCGGAAACCGGCCAGGGCGATCCGCTGGAGCTGGTGCTGACACCGACGGTGGCCGGGGAGTACTTCTTTTCCATCGGCGCCGCGCAGGCTGGCAACTACAGTGTCTCGCTGGAGGTTCAGCAGGACGACTACGCCGACAATCCCGACACGACGGCCGTCATCGCGGCCGGCCAAACGGTCTCCGGGGTTTGGGAATCGGTCGACGACGCCGATTGGGTCCGGGCCGAGCTTTCAGCCGGGACGACCTATCGCTTCGTGGCCTCCGTTGACCAGCAAAGCGCGGATGCGCTCTTTCTGAGCGCGATCTCTGCCGAAGACAGTGTTTTCCCGGGCGTGTCGGAGGGGGACTTCGGGTTCTCGACTCGGTTCGAATTCGGCCTGCCCGATGTGACGGGTCAGAATGTGCCCGCCGGGTCGGACGCCGTGCTCGTCTTCACCCCACGCGTGGACTCGACCTACTATATCGACATGGAGGGCGCTGGCGGCAATTGGAGCCTCTCGCTCGACACGGTCGCCGACGACTTCGCCGACCACTCCGGTCAATCGGGTCCGGCCGGGGCGGAGCCTATCGTGGGCTCACCCCAACCCGATACCCTGACGGGCACGAGCGCGGGCGAGAGCATCTCCGGACAGGGCGGCAACGACACGCTCAACGGTCAGGGTGGCAATGACACGCTCGATGGTGGCGCCGGCCGCGACACCGCGCAGTTCTCCGGCGCCCAATCGGCCTACACCGTCACCGTATCGACGGCCGGTGTCAGCGTACAGGACAGACGATCCGATGGCGACGGGACAGACAGCGTCACGTCAATCGAAGCGTTCGCCTTCTCCGATGGCACCTGGGATGCGGAGATCTTCACCGGCCTCGCGGATCTGACCAATGAGGAGCTGCGCGTCTTTGTCGAGATGTACATCGCTTACTTCAACCGTGCGCCCGATGCCGAAGGGCTCTTTTACTGGGGCACGCGGCTGAGCGAAGGCATGCCGCTGGAGGAGATCGCAGCGTCGTTCTTCGTCCAGCCCGAAACGGTGGCGCTTTACCCAGACGCGGACGACAACGCATTCCTCGTCGACAACGTCTACCGCAACCTCCTGGAGCGTGACCCCGACGCCGCAGGCCGCGCCTTCTGGATCGAGGAATTGTCGACGGGAAGTGTCTCGCGGCCGGAATTCATGCTCGCGATCATCAACGGCGCAAAGGCAGACACCGGCTCCCCCGACGATGTACGCACCATCACCGACAAGGCCGACATCGGCCTCTATTACGCGGTGACGCGTGGCATGAGCGATGTCGAGGATGCCGCTGACGCCATGGAGCTCTACGATGGCAGCGACGCCAGCAAGCTCGCCGCGCGCGACGCGATCGACGGATACTACGCCGATGCGCTCTCTGCCGATGACGGAGCGTTCCTGCTCTCGCTCGTCGGTGTCGCGGACGACCCCTTCGCCGCCTAGGGCACGGCGCGTCCACCCTGCATCCTCTCACGACGCCTTAGATCAGCGATCTCTGACCGTGGGATGATGCAGGAGGCCGCTTGCCCGCCGAGAGGCATTGGCGGGACAGAGCCAGCTGTGCCGCCTCTCCCCAAGCACGCACAAAGGTGCTTGGGGAGCGCTGTCTCTATGGAGATCCACCGGACGGCAGCGCAGGCATCCCCCGTCAACACGGCCGGGCGCGGCGTTCGCACTCAAAGCCTACGTCATCCTCGACACGTCCGTGCGCTGACCGCGACCGCCCAACCCTCGCACTAACCACCTGCGCCCGTCGCTCACACCTCGCCCATCTCGGCGCTGAGAAAACCCTCCGGGCTGTCGACCTCGACCAGCTTGCGCCGCCGGATCCACCAGAACCGCGTGCCAACGTGGCGCAGGAAGCTCCGATCGTGGCTCACCAAGAGGCACGTGGCCCCATGGGAGATCAACTCCGTTTCCAGTGCCTCCTGACCCTCGATATCAAGGTGGTTCGTCGGCTCATCGAGCAGATAAAAGTTCGGCTGGCGTAGCCGCAACAACAGCATTGCCAGCCGCGCGCGCTGCCCACCCGAAAGCGCCCGCGTCGGCCTGTCCTGCAGGCGCATGTCGACGCCCGCGCCCGCGAGCACACTCCGCGCGCGCTGATCGCCGAGATCCGCATGATGCGTGACCGTCTCAAAGGGTGTGGCCGTGGGGTCCAGTTGGCTGAGATGCTGGTCCGAGTATGCCGCAACGATCGACGCCGCGCAGCGCACCGCCCCCGCCTGACCGGCCAGCGCCTGAGCGATCAGGCGCACAAGCCGGGTCTTGCCCGTGCCGTTCGCGCCCAGCACAACGACGCGGTCGCCCTGGCAGATCCACTTCTGCCCCGTGCGGTAGAGTCCCTGGCCCTCCGGCGTCTCGACCGACGCATCCTCCAGCGTAATCAGCGCCTTGGCGTGGGTCCCGCTGTTGGACAGGCGAATGTCCCCAGCGGAGCGCTCCTGATGCGCAGGCTTCGTCCGGGACTCGAGCCTGGCGGCGCGCTCGGTGAGCTGCTTGGTCTTGGTCAGCAGAAGGTCGGAGCCTGAGTTGATCCCGACGTTCTTCAGCTTGGCGGCCTGACGGCGCACCTGCTGCGCTTTGTTCATCGCGTTGGCGTGGCGGCGCGCGTCGGCAGCATCCGCCTCGTCAAGGGCTGCCCGCGCGGCACTGAACGGCAGCGGAAAGACCCGGCTCTCCTCGCGGCGCAGAAACACCGTCCGGCTTGTCGTTGCGTCGAGAAAGGCGCGGTCGTGAGATGTCAGCACCACCGCCACATCGCGAGGCAGCGCGCCAAGCCACCGCTCGAGCAGCGCGATTCGCTGTAGGTCCAGGTGGTTGGTCGGCTCGTCGAGCAGCAAAACATCCGGCTCGGTGACCCAGGCCGCCGCGAGCAGAGCCGTGCGTTGCCACCCCCCGCTGAGCGTCGACAAACGGCAGCCATGGAGCGGCTCGGGCACATCGAGAGCGTCCAGAGCGACGTCAACCCGCCAGCTTTCGTAATCGGCCTGCTCCGTAGGCAGGGCACCGAGAACCCAATCGTAGAGCGTCTGGCCAAGCGCGTCCTGAGGTACATCCTGCGCCACAAAACCAATGCGCGTCCCTCGGGCTTTCGTAACGTCACCGTGCGTGGGCTCCAAAAGGCCGGCGATGCATTTCAGAAGGGTCGTCTTGCCTCGCCCGTTGGCGGCCACAAGGCCGACGCGGTCGCCCTTATTAAGGGTCAGGTCAAGGCCGGAAAAGAGAGTATCGCCCAGGGTCACGCCCAGGGCATTCAGATTGACGATGGTCATTGCGGGATCTCAAAACAAAGGGGGGCCGCTCACGCGGCGTCCGGCAGACCGTCAGTCACGATGTGCGGCCTGCCCTGCGAACGCATTCACAGGGCCAAACGGGGACCATGCTGAAGTCGGCGCGTGATACGCATGCTCAGCCTGTGCCCTCCCGTCTCCAGTGTTTCGATTGCTGTACGCTACGGGTCTTGCGCCGATCCCGCAAGTCCCCGGCCCTAGCACCCAGCCCCGCGCCGCACGCAGGCCGGGGTCGGCGTTGCGGACGCGGCACGCGTTACGAGGCGCCGATCCTTCGCGGCCGCGAAATCGAGCGCGCGCCCTTGAGCATGCGCGGGACGCTGGGCTAACCACCGCAGAACAAGGAGGCGCCGATGCTTGCAGAGATCAATGCCGTTTGGGTGGGCGGGCCTCTGGGCGCGATCCACGCCGGGTGCCTGCGGTCTTTTCTGCGGCATGGCCACCGGGTGACGCTGCATTGCTACACGCCGCCCGAAGACCTGCCCGATGGGGTCGCGACCTACGACGCGAGCCAGCTGCTGCCCCGCGAGGACTTCATCGCGACCGACAACGGCAGCCTTGCGCTTGGATCGGATCGCTATCGCTACCGGCTGATCGACGCGGGCTTTGGGCTCTACGTCGATTGCGACGTCTACTGCCTCAAACCCGTGGAAGACCGGCCCTACATCTTCGGCTGGGAGAACTTTGCAAGTGTCAATGGTTCGATCCTGAAGTACCCCCCTGACAGCCCCCTTGCGGTCGCGCTGCGCCACGCCACGGCGCGCACGGATTTCGTACCCTGGTGGTGGCGCCGGCGCGACCGCTACCGGCTGGAGCTGCGCAAACGGCTGGGAGTGCCGCAGTCGGTCGCGTCGATGCCTTGGGGGGTTTGGGGGCCGACGCTGCTGACGCGCGAGGTCCGACGGCTCGGGCTGGAGAGCGAGGCAGCGCCGATCGACCTGCTGCACCCGCTGCAGGGCAACATGTGGCCGCTGCTCTTCGACCCTGACCTCTGCGTCGCGGATCTCGTGACGTCACGCAGCGAGATGCTGCATCTGTGCAAGCACATGTTTGGGAACCGGCCGCTGGTCGCGGGTTCGCCGCTGGCGGAAATCGCGGGCGTCTGAGGGCTGCGACGAGGGCCCGGGCGTGCCGCCTTTCAGGCCGGGACGCAGATGGGAAGACGCGGCAGCAAACGAAAAAGGGCGGCGCCTGCAGCACCGCCCCACGCGCTCATGACTGGCCGGAGGTTCAGAGCCCCCAGTTTGCGCGCACCTCGTCAAAGAAACCCTGCGCTTGCTTCACCTTGATCCAGTTGTTGACGTAGTTGATCCACACCTGGTCGGTCTGCGGCAGCAGCATCGCGATGGGCGTGGGCGAGCGTGCCTCGGCCCCGGCCACCGGCACGATCGGGAACTTTTCGACGAGCGTCGCTCCCTCGATGTTCGACGTGATGAACACATCCGCCCGGCCCGCGATCACCTCCTGGAACCCGCGCGCGGGGGCCTCGACCACCTTGATCTCAGCATTGGGGAACCATTCCCGGGCCATCGCCTCGAAGGTCGTGCCGAGGGTGGTGGAGACGACCACACCCTCCTTGTTGATCGACTCATAGCCGTTGAACTCGCCCGCCTTGTCGGTGTGGGTGAACGGGTAGAACTCCACCGCGATGTAGCTCTCCGAAAAGCCCGCCGCCTTCATCCGTGCGGGCGAGATCGAGGCGGAGCCCGTCATGTGGTACTGCCCGGCGACAACACCGTTGACGAGCGTCTTCCAGTCGGTCGGCACGAACTCGACCTCGACGCCAAGGTCCTCGGCCAGTTGGGTCATTACGTCGATGTCGAAGCCCTTGTAGCTGTTGCTGGCGGGGTCGCGCACGGTCATCGGGTTCCAGTCGCCGGTGGTGCCGACCTTGAGCGTGCCGCTGTCGAGGATCTCGTTGAGCGCGGATTGCGCGGAGGCCGGCACCGCAAGGCTCGCAGTCACGAGCGCCGCGGCGCAGGCGGTCAGAAGGGGTTTCATCAAAGGGTCTCTCCTGTTGGTGGCGGGAAACGGTTGCTGCCCACGATGTGTTGTGCTCCGATTGAACGGCGAAACGGACCACGACCTCAAGCGGAATTCCCGCGGGGCCATGTCCCCGGGGAGCTAAGTTATGTCGCAGAACGCGATCGAGATGGTCGACGTCAACAAGTGGTTTGGCGATTTCCACGTCCTCAAGGACATCAACCTGACGGTCGGCAGGGGCGAGCGCGTCGTGGTGTGCGGGCCCTCGGGCTCCGGCAAGTCGACGGTGGTGCGATGTATCAACCGGTTGGAAGTTCATCAAAAAGGCGTGATCCGCGTCGATGGGGTGGAGCTGACCTCCGACAAGCGCTCGGTCGAGGCGATCCGGTCCGAAGTCGGCATGGTTTTCCAGCAGTTCAACCTCTTCCCGCACCTCACCGTGCTGCAGAACCTCACGCTCGGGCCCATGAAGGCGCGCGGGCTCAGCAGGGCCGAGGCCGAGGACCGGGCGCGGCACTACCTTGAGCGCGTGCGCATCCCCGAGCAGGCCGACAAGCGTCCCGGACAGCTTTCGGGGGGCCAGCAGCAGCGCGTGGCCATCGCACGCTCGCTCTGCATGGAGCCGAAGGTGCTCCTTTTTGACGAGCCGACCTCCGCGCTCGATCCGGAGATGATCGCCGAAGTGCTCGACGTGATGGTGACGCTTGCGCAGGAGGGGATGACCATGGTGGTCGTCACCCATGAGATCGGCTTTGCCCGTAAGGTGGCCGACAAGATGGTCTTCATGGACGCGGGCGAGATCGTCGAGGCCGGGCCGCCCGCCGAGATCTTCGAGGCCCCCGCGACCGAGCGCTGCCGGCTGTTTCTCAGCCAGATCCTGCAGCATTGAGCGATGCGACCCTGGGCCCGCCTCGACCAAACGCCCCGCGCCCATACTGGCTGGCCACCGCCACATACGAGGACGACCCGCCGCAGAGCGCGTGAAGCCACTGCACCGATCGCGCGTCCGCACCGAAGGCGCGCTCAAATGGCCGCCCGCTCCAACCCTTGCCCGTTCCTTCCCCCCATGCTCCCAGATTCGAGGCACCCGCCATGCTCCGACTGACTGCCCTTCTCGCGTTTCTCGCTCTTTCGGGCTGCGCGTCCTCCTCGACCTGGGGCTGGTACGTGATCGACCCCTCCACCCCCTCGGGCTGGACGAATATCCGCTTTCTCGTCAGCGGCATGGGGGCGACAATCCTGATCAGCCTGATCGCGGCGGCGATCTCCATCGTGATCGGCCTTCTCGTCGCCCTGCCCGGCCTGTCGCCCAACCGATGGGTGCGGCTCATCAACCGGGTCTACGTGGAGTTCATCCGCTCGATCCCGCTCCTGCCGATGCTCTTTTGGGTGTTCTACGGGCTGCCGCTCATCTTCCAGTCGATGGGGCTCGACATCCCGATCGACCCGTTCTGGGGCGCGATCATCACGCTCGCGATTTCCGACAGCGCGTTTACCGCCGAGATCTACCGGGCCGGCATCCAGTCCATCGCGCGGGGACAGACGGAGGCGGCCCAGACCATCGGGCTGAACTATGTCCAGACGATGCGCTACGTCATCCTGCCCCAGGCGATCCGGCGCATCCTGCCGCCGCTGGCCAACCAGTTCATCTACATCGTGAAAATGTCGGCCTTCGCCTCGGTGATCGGGATGCAGGAGCTGACGCGGCGCGCCAATGAGTTGGTGGTGACGGAGTACCGACCGCTCGAAATCTACACCTTCCTGATCCTGGAGTACCTTGTGCTCGTCCTTATCATCAGCGCGGGCGTGCGCTGGCTGGAGCGGCGCATGGGCTCGGACGAACGGGGCTAGCGCCCGCCGACCTGCCAAGCCTCAGCCCAGCGCATGAGCTTGGCAAGGTCCGTTTGTGGGGTGACGCAGGCGTGCTTTGGTGCTTCGCGAGCAGACGGCGACAGTCGGGACAAAGCATCGGTGCGACACAACCTGCGCGCAGGGAAGACGGGCTAGTGCGCGGCGCGCGCGTCCGCCGCAAGCGCACGGGCCGCGCGGGCAATCACCAGCTCCTCGTTGGTCGGGATGACCATCACGGCGGTTCCGGCCTGGTCCGTGGAGATCACCGTCGCGTGGGCGGCGTTGCGCGCGGGGTCGACCTCGATGCCCATCCAGCCGAGCCCGGCGCAGACCTCGGCGCGGATCCGCTCGGAATGCTCGCCGATGCCACCGCAGAAGACGAGCGCGTCAATCCCACCCAAGGCCGCCGCGAGCGCCCCGAGCTCGCGCTGACAGCGAAAGACGAAGTAGGCGATGGCCTCCTCCGCCTCCTGCGTGCCCGCGCCCTCCAGCGTGCGCATGTCGTTGGAGAGCCCCGAAAGCCCTAGGAGCCCCGATTGCTTGTAGAGCAGGTCCGAGATCTCGGCAGGGCGCATCGACTTTTGCTCCATCAGATAGAGCAGGACACCCGGGTCCACCTGGCCGGACCGCGTGCCCATCGGCAGCCCGTCGAGCGCGGAAAACCCCATGGTCGACGCGATGGACCGCCCCGCGCGGATGCCGCACATCGACGCGCCATTGCCCAGGTGGGCGACCACGACGCGCCCCTCGGCCAGATCCGGGGCAACGCCGCGCAACGCGCCGGTGATGTAGTCGTAACTCAGCCCGTGGAAGCCGTAGCGCCGCACGCCCTCGTCATAGAGCGCACGCGGCAGGGCGAACGTGTCGTTGACCCAAGGGTGCGCGCGGTGAAAGGCCGTATCGAAGCAGGCCACCTGCGGCACCCCGGCAAAGGCCTCGCCTGCGGCGCGGATCCCGGCCAGATTATGCGGCTGATGCAGCGGCGCAAAAGGCGCCAGCGCGTCGAGATCCTCTAGCACATCGGGCGTGACGACGACCGGCGTGTCATAGTCGATACCGCCGTGGACCACGCGGTGGCCAACCGCGAGAAGCTCCAGCGCCGGGACGTGTGCGCGCAGGCGCGTGATGATCGCGGTGAGCGCGCTGGCGTGGGTGCCGATATCCTCAGAGCCCTCGGCCCCGGGCGGGATCGCGGCCCCCGCAGCGGTCTTGAGCTGGAGGGTCCCGTCTGGACCGATCCGATCCGCTTGGCCGGACGCGAGCGGCGCGTCTCCCGTCTCGGGAAAGAGCGCGACCTTGAGCGAGGAGGAACCTGCATTCAGCGTCAGAACCGCGCGGGTCATGCCCCTGCCCCCTCGTAGTGGTGCAGCGCGGCGACCGCGCAAGACGCCAGACGCGACATCGGGCTGTCCTACCGGGAATTCAGGATCACCGGCACCCGCGCGCCCAGCACCAGCCCCGCGCCTTCGGCGTGGGAGATGAAGGCCAGCTGCTTGGCCAGCATATTGCCCGCGTCGAGGTCCGGCACCACGAGGATGTTGGCATGCCCGGCCACCCCGCCCTTCAGCCCCTTGGTGCGCGCTGCGCCCATGTCGACGGCGTTGTCCATCGCCAGGGGGCCCTCGACGAGACCGCCCTTGATCTGGCCCCGATCCGCCATCTTGGAGAGCAGCGCGGCGTCCATCGAGGATTGGATCGCCGGGTTGACTGTCTCCACCGCAGAGAGGACGCCGACCCGGGGCTCGATGCCGAGCGACAGCGCCAGGTCGATGGCGTTCTGGCAGATATCCATCTTCGTCGTCAGGTCGGGCGAGATGTTGATCGCGGCGTCGCTGACGAAGATCGGCTCGGGCTGGCCCGGCACGTCCATGACGAACACATGGGTGAACCGGCGCCCGGCGCGCAGACCTTTCTCCTTGTGCAGCATCGGCTTGAGGAGATGGTCGGTGTGCATATGGCCTTTCATCAGCGCCCCGGCCCGTCCCTCGCGCACCAGCGCACAGGCCATCGCTGCTGCGGCCTCCTCCCCGGCGATATCCATGAGCTCGATCCCCGACAGATCCGCGCCGATCTCCGCCGCGGCCGCCGCGATGGCCGCCTCTTCACCGATGAGGATCGGCGTGATCAGGCTCTCCTTGGCCGCTAGGAGCGCGCCGCCGAGCGAATTGCTGTCGTCGGGGCAGACCACCGCGGTGGGCAGCGGGTCGTAGGGCTTGGCACGCGCAAGCAGCGCTTCGAAATGGCGGTGCCGCTGGACGATCAGTCCGGGTACCTCCACCCCCTCCTGATCGAACTTCTGCGTGGGGGCGAGCACCTCGGCCTCGCCGGACAGCAGCACTTTGTCGTCCGCCACGCGACGGATGGACGTGCGCAGGCGCAGCGCTCCGTCTTTCAGCTTTTCCAGTACCTCGACACGGCAGCAGAGCTCGTCACCAGCATGGGCCCGGTCGTGAAACTCCAGCGTTTGCCGGCGATAAAGCGTCCCTGGCCCCGGCAGCCGCGTGCCGAGAACCGCCGAGATGAGAGAGGCCAGAAACATGCCCGGTGCAATGCGTTCGGGCGTACCGTCGCCGTCCAGATCGCTGTCTTGCAGGTGCATCGGATTGTAGTTTCCGGATACGGAGGCAAACACATAGAGGTCGTCGGCCGTGAGCAAACGGTGCAACTCAGCGACCTCGCCCGGCGCCAGCTCGTCGTAGGTGCGGTTGGTCAGGTGGATGTTCATGTCCGGCGTCCTTGGCCTCTGCGCCCCGGCTGCGCGGCCGCGTGGCCAGGGGGTCTTCGGTAATGTCGAGCGTGATCTCGGGCTGTCCTAGCACATGCGCAAACCGTTGCAGTAACGAGAGCGTGCACGGCGACATTTCGTCTAGGCATCCGCGACTGTGGCGAGCGACCGAAAGCGCGCGCTCGGTCGCATCCGGCAAGAAGCGCGGCGGTGTGGCGATGCCAATCTTTGGCTCGAAGGTTGCAACGAGCGTGCGCAGATGGATGATCCTCGAGCCGCGCCACGCGAGGCGAAGGGCGCATCCCCTGTCAGAACCCGGGCGGCGCGCTCGATCCGATGTCGCCAGACATCGCCGCGGTTGTCGGCCAACACCACGAGCATACGCACGACCGCCTCGGCAAAGCCCCCCGGATCGAGCGTCGCGCGCGCCAGGGCGACCTCCAAAAGAACGCGAACCTCGTCATGGCTCTGAAGGCTGCGACAGGTCTCGGGAGTGTGCCCGAAGACTCGCGCCGACAGCGTGCACCACTTCGTGTGAAACGCAAGATCGCACGCCATGTCGCGACAATCGCGCCAGAGGTCGATGCTCTGCTCGCCGGATTGCACCCAGAGCGCCTTGGCGGCGAGAAACGGGTTCTGCGGTCCGGCCGGACGGCAGGTTGCCCGGATGTGCCCGGCGACGCCCTCCAGCGGCGCGACCCAGGGGTTGCGTGCCAAGAGAAGCGTACGGCT